>NZ_JBFRDL010000075.1:0-15596 GCF_052113525.1 Rhodococcus sp. TAF43 | reverse complement strand
GGCATTACGGTGGGACACGAGAACCTCCGAGCGGATGTGGGCCTTAGACAAGCCACACCCCACTCGGAGGTTCTCTTCACATCAAGCCGACACGCCCGCTACCAACGTCCTGACCGGGTACATCTAGCGCGTCACGCGTAGCGGCGTGCGCCGTCGAACGGCATCGACGACACGGGCGCCAGCTTGACCGGCTGACCCGCGGTCGAGGCGTGGATGACATTGCCGTCGCCCGCGTAGATGCCCGAGTGGCTTCCGCCGTAGAACGAGATCACGTCGCCGACCTGCAGGTCGGACTGGGCCACGGCGAAACCGGCGGCGGCCTGGTCGTAGCTCGTGCGCGGGAGGTTCAGACCGGCCTGCTTGTAGGCCCACTGGACCAGACCCGAGCAGTCGAACGCGTCCGGGCCGGCAGCGCCGTACACGTACGGGGCACCGAGCTTGGCCCTGGCGGCCTCGACGGCCTTCTCACCTGCGGTGACGATGGGGGCGAGCGAGGCCGGAACCGCAGCCGCGCTGCCGGTCGCGACGCCGGGCACGATGCCCTCGGGAATGCTCGGGGTGATGCTCGCGATCGCGGCGTCGACCTGCTGCTGCGTCACACCGGGGACCTCGACGGTGCCGACACCCGGGATGTTGATCGGATCGGCAAGGGCGGGGGCGGCGGAAACCGTGACGGCTCCGACGGCAAGTGCGCCGGCAACGGCGGCGCGACGCGCGGAACGCGTGAAAGTAGATGACGCCACGAGAAAGGGGACTCCGTTTCTTCCGTTCGTCCGCCGACCGAGTTAGCTGACGGGTTCGGGCTGGGAAGATCAGCCCTACCCGACGACACCGCAGCGCGGCTTCGACGGGATTCACCCCAGAAAAACTTGGGTTCCCGGCTCGTCCCCTCCGGAGAGGTTCCGATTAGGCGGTCCCAGCGATGCCGTCCCGGGTGGGGCGGCAAGACTCCGCTAGGTCTCGAGAAGATTACGAAAGCGCATCCCTCGTGTCGACTTGGACGCGCGGAAATCGCTCCGTTTTCCCGATTTGCCGGGTTTGAACCCGCTTCGATCGACACATGATCACGACGAGATAACGAGCGGTCCCTCTCCCTCGCGCCCGCGACCGGCACCCCGCGCCCCGCCGGGGACCGACCACACCCCGACAGAAGCCCGTGTATCCGGCGTCACCACTGGTCAACGCCGATCGACACCGCGCCGGGCCGAGGGACGCAGCGCCCCCGCCGACAACGGCACACGACCCACACGCGGCCACCGAAACCGCAGTCCCGCAACGAAGATCACGCGCCACACATTCGACGAACCCGCCGGGCCGGTGTGATCCTCGTCTCTCCAGGCCGAATCGCCACCCGATCCACCGACTTCTGGTGCGTGCCCCCGCGTGCCGCGGGCACTGTCGGTGCCGGTCTCTAGTGTCCCGAGGCGTGAGTGCGCCGCGATCCGCCCGTTCGACCGACGGAACCCAACTGACGTTCGACGAGCTGGACACACCGCTGCGCGAGATCACCTTCGTCGTCGTCGACCTCGAAACCACCGGCGGCAGCGCCGATACCGATGCCATCACCGAGATCGGCGCCGTGAAGGTGCGTGGCGGCGAGATCGTCGGTGAGCTCGGGACTCTCATCGACCCGGGACGCGCGATCCCGCCGTACATCGTCGAGATCACCGGGATCACGACCGCGATGGTGCGCGGTGCACCCCGCATCGACGCCGTCCTGCCCGCGTTCCTCGAGTTCGCCCGCGGTGCCGTGCTGGTCGCCCACAACGCGGGATTCGACGTCGGGTTCCTCAAGGCCGCCGCGGCCCGCCAGGACATCCCCTGGCCCAAGTTCCAGGTGTTGTGCACCGTGAAGCTCGCCCGCCGTGTCCTGAGCCGCGACGAGGCGCCGTCGGTGAAGCTCTCGGCGCTCGCGACCCTGTTCGGGGCCGAGACCACCCCGACGCACCGCGCACTCGACGACGCCAAGGCCACGGTCGACGTCCTGCACTCCCTCATCGGCCGGGTCGGCAATCAGGGTGTGCACAGCCTCCCCGAGCTTCTCGACTACCTGCCGCGGGTGTCGTCCGAACAGCGCGCCAAGCGCACACTCGCGAGCCACCTCCCCCGCACCCCCGGGGTCTACCTGTTCCGCGGCCCGTCCGACGAGGTCCTCTACGTCGGCACCGCGACCGATCTCCGCCGCCGGGTCCGTACCTACTTCACCGGGTCGGAGACGCGGGGGCGGATGAAGGAGATGGTCGCGCTCGCCACACGGATCGATCACGTCGAATGCGCGCATCCACTCGAGGCCGGGGTACGCGAGCTCCGACTGCTCAGCGCCCACGTGCCCCCGTACAACCGCCGATCCAAGTTCCCGATGCGCGGCTGGTGGGTCACCCTCACCGACGAGGCCTTCCCGCGCCTCTCGGTGGTCCGTACAGCGACGATCGACGCGCTGGGGCCGTTCCGGTCCCGCACCGACGCCGCCGACGCCGCACAGACCGTCGCCGAGTTCTGCGGCCTGCGGACGTGCACCACGCGCATCCGCCGGGGCCAGCCGCACGGACCCAAGTGCCCTCCCCGCGATCTCGGCGGCTGTCCCGCGATCTCCGACGACGAGGACGGCTACGCCGTCGCGCCCGAGCGGGCGCGGGCATTGTTCCGCGGCACCGACGACGCGCCACTGCACCGAATGCGCGACCGGATCGAGGAGTTGGCGGCCGCCGAACTGTTCGAGAGCGCCGCACGACTGCGTGACCGCACCGCGGCGCTCGGGCTGGCCCTTCGGCGCATGCAACGGCTCGGGTCGCTGACCGCCGTCGACGAGCTGATCGCGGCCCGGCGGGCGGCCGACGGCGGGTGGGAGTTCGCGGTGGTCCGCTCCGGGCGCCTGGCCGCCGCCGGCGTCGCACTGCGCGGGGTTCCACCGATGCCGGTGGTCGAGGCGCTGGTGGCGTCGGCGGAGACCGTCCTGCCCGATGCGACTCCGCTCCGCGGCGCCTCGCCCGAGGAAGTGGGGCTCGTCGCACGATGGCTGCACGCCGACGGCACCCGCATCGTCCGAACCAGTGCGGGATACGGCGAACCGGCCCACGGAGCGGGTTCGTGGGAGGACTGGTGCACGCTGGCGCGGGGCGCGGCACCGCCTACTGTGTTGGACGAACGACAGCACCGTGCCGCACCAGAGCACTGAAGGAGCACCATGATCAACGCCATCGTCATGATCCACGCCGAGGCCGACCGGATCCCCGAGACCGCGCAGGCGGTGGCCGATCTCGCCGGAGTTGCCGAGGTCTATTCGTGCGCGGGCGACATCGACCTGATCGCGATCGTGAAGGTCCGCGACCACGCACAGATCGCCGAGGTCGTGACCGAGCGGATCAACAAGGTGCCCGGCGTGCTCAAGACCGCGACGCACATCGCTTTCCAGTCGTACTCGAGCGCCGACGTCGAGGCGGCCTTCTCGCTCGGCGAGTAGACCGCCCGGTCCCGGGGCGTCGGAGCCCCGGGACCATCGAACGCGTCCGCCTCAGCGTTTGGCGGCCAACTCCACGGTCAAGGCGGCCCAACGCTCCAGCAGGGCCGCTGCCGCACCGGAATCGATCGCCCGAGCGGCCTTCTCCATGCCCGCCGCCAGCGACTCCTCGAGGCTGCCGGACAGCCCGTCGTACGCGGCGATCGCGCCCGCCGCGTTCAGCAGCACCGCGTCCCGCACGGCGCCCTCGTCGCCGGCGAAGATTCCCCGCGCCACCCGCGCATTGTCGACCGCATCGCCACCGCGCAGCGCGTCGAGCGGAACGCGGGCGATCCCGAGGTCCGTCGGATCCAGCTTCTGGGTCCGCACGGTGCCGCCGGACACGACGTACACCTCCGACGTCGTCGAGGTGGTGATCTCGTCGAGTCCGTCGTCACCGCGCACGACCAGCGCCGAGTTCCCGCGTTCCGCGAGCACCCCGGCGACGACCGGGATGAGGTCCTGGAACGCGCACCCGATCAGACCGGCCCGCGGACGCGCCGGGTTGGTGAGCGGTCCGAGCACGTTGAAGACGGTGGGAATTCCGATCTCCTTGCGCGGGGCTCCCGCGAATCGCAGCGCCGGGTGGAACACCGGGGCGAAGCAGAAGCCGATCCCGACCTCCTCCACACACCGCGCGACGTCCTGGGCACCGAGATTGATGTGCACGCCCAGCGCCTCGAGAACGTCGGCGCCGCCGCTCTTCGACGACGCGGCCCGGTTGCCGTGCTTGACCACCCGCACGCCGGCGGCGGCGACGACGACCGCCGCCATCGTCGAGATATTGACCGTGTGCGACCGGTCGCCGCCCGTGCCGACGACATCGACGACGTCCGGCGACACCGGCACCGTCTTCGCGTGGCCCAGCATCGCGTCGGCGAGTCCGCGCAGCTCCGCGGGGGTCGCCCCCTTCATCTTCAGCGCGACGCCGAAGGCCGCGATCTGCGCCGAGGTCGCGGCGTCGGACATGATCTCGTCCATCGCCCACGCGGTGTCGTCGGCGGTGAGGTCACGACCGTCGGTGAGGGCTCCCAGGACCGCGGGCCAGCTCCGGTCAGTCGCGCCTGCCACTCGTTCCGTGCCTTGCGCTACTGCCTGCCGCACCATCACGACCCTTTCTGCCGGGCGCCCACCAACTGCCGGGTGGGCATGTCGCCCCGCAGCTTAGTGCGCGTGCCGCGGGTCACGACGCGGACGGCGGTTGCAGGCCCTCCCAACCGAGCGCCGTGCCACCCCAGCGCTGCGCCAGGCCCGCCATCCGGGATCGCTCCTGCGAACAATGCAGGGCATCGAGGATCTGGACCCGTTCGAGGACCACGGACACCGTTCCGTCGTCGGCCGACTCCGGATCGCCCGCCAGTTCGTAGCCGTCCTGGGCCGCCACGGCGACCGCGTCCCGGACCTCGGCGACGGGGAGCCGCAGGTGATGCCGGAGCACCGCCTCGGCCTCGGGGATCCAGGCGGGATCGCCGCCGGCGCCGCGTTCGAGAACCGTCGACGACGCCTCCGCGTCGTCGAATCCCGACACGACCACGACGAGATCCGGACGAGTTCGATCGAGAGGGGCCGGCGCGCTCCGAGACAGAAGACCGTTGATCCAACGTGCGACGCCGCGCCTGAGTTCCATGCGCTTACCTTGCCATGTTCGCCGGGACCCGCTGACGCGACCGGATAACACGCTCTGACGTGGGACGACGCGCCGACATAGGACCCGGCTACCCGTCTGTTACGACAAGGCGTCATACTTCTCAGCGTGACGAGCGCAGTAGGGACTTCAGGATCGGCAATCACCCAGCGCGTGCACTCGCTGAACCGGCCAAACATGGTCAGCGTCGGCACCATCGTGTGGTTGTCAAGCGAGCTCATGTTTTTCGCAGGGCTCTTCGCTATGTACTTCGTTGCGCGGGCGCAGGCGGGCGACAACTGGCCGCCGGAACCCGTGCATCTCAACCTGGCACTGGCAGTGCCGGTCACCCTCGTACTGATCGCCTCCTCCTTCACCTGCCAGATGGGCGTTTTCGCCGCGGAGAAGGGTGATGTCTTCGGACTTCGGCGGTGGTACCTGGTGACTCTCGCCATGGGCACGTTCTTCGTGCTCGGCCAGGGCTTCGAGTACATCACGCTCGTCAAGGAAGGGGTGACGATTTCGAGCAGCGTGTACGGCTCGGTGTTCTTCATGACCACCGGCTTCCACGGTCTGCACGTCATCGGCGGCCTCATCGCCTTCGTCTTCTTGATCGTCCGCACCAAGGTCAGCAAGTTCACGCCTGCACAGGCAACTGCGGCGATCGTCGTCTCGTATTACTGGCACTTCGTCGACATTGTGTGGATCGGCCTGTTCGCCACGATTTATTTCATCCGTTAGCCAGCTGGACGCCCAGGCAGCCCCCTGACGCTTCAGTCGTCCCGACATACCAAAGGGATACAGATGAGTTCATCCCCCCCTCCCGCAATCGAGGGTGACATGCCCCACCGTCCCGCAGCAGCCTCTGCGGCCAAGACGCGACGTCAGCGCAAGATGCGCCGTCGCGTCACCGGCGCGCTGATCCTCATGCTGGGCCTGGTCAGCGCTGGTTTCCTCGCTTCCGCCTTGACGCCTGCACCGCAGGTCGCCACCGCGAGCGACGACTCCGCCGCCCTGATCCGCGAAGGCAAGCAGCTCTACGACACCTCCTGCATCACGTGCCACGGCGCGAACCTGCAGGGTGTCCAGGACCGCGGCCCCAGCCTGATCGGTGTCGGTGAGGCAGCCGTGTACTTCCAGGTGTCGTCCGGTCGTATGCCCGCCGCACGCAACGAGGCCCAGGCTTCCCGCAAGCCGGCCAAGTTCGACGCGCGCCAGACCGACGCCATCGGCGCCTACGTCCAGTCGCAGGGTGGCGGCCCCACCCTCGTCCGCGACGAGAACGGCGAGATCGCACAGTCGTCGCTGCGTGGCGGCGATGTCGCGCGCGGTAGCGAGCTGTTCCGCCTCAACTGCGCGTCGTGCCACAACTTCACCGGGCGCGGCGGTGCGCTGTCCTCCGGTAAGTACGCCCCCGTTCTGGATCCGGCCAGCGAGCAGCAGATCTATGCCGCCATGGTCACGGGCCCCCAGAACATGCCCAAGTTCTCCGACCGCCAGCTGACGCTGGAGGAGAAGAAGGACATCATCGCCTACGTCAAGCAGTCGAGCGAGAACAAGAACCCGGGTGGTTACGGTCTCGGCGGCATCGGACCGGGGTCCGAGGGCCTCGCTATGTGGGTCATCGGCATCGTCGCTGTCGTCGGTGCAGCACTGTGGATCGGAGCAAGGTCATGAGCGACGCCGGCAGCGGCGATACGCCGAAGAAGTACACGGACGACGAACTCGACCGGATGAGCCGGGACGAACTCGTCGAACTCGGTACCAATCTCGACGGCGTCGATGTCGCGTTCCGTAGGGATCGCTGGGCGGTCGAGGGCACCAAGGCCGAGAAGCGCGCCGAGCGCTCGGTGGCCTTCTGGTTCATCCTGGCGGGCCTGTCCGCGATCGCCTTCATCGGCATCTTCCTGTTCTGGCCCTGGGAGTACGCGGGCCCGGGCGAGGACACCTACTGGGCGTACAACCTCTACACGCCGCTGATCGGCTTCACCATGGGTCTCGCGATCCTCGGTGTCGGCGTCGGCGCGGTGAAGTTCACCAAGAAGTTCGTCCCCGAAGAGGTCTCGATCCAGGACCGCCACGACGGCGGTTCGGCCGAGGTCGACAAGAAGACCCTCGTCGCTCAGCTGAGCGACACCCTCGACACGTCGACGATCGGCCGCCGCAAGGTCATCAAGCGCAGCCTGATCTTCGGTGGTGGCGCGCTCGGCATCATGTCGGTCATGCCCCTCGGTGGCCTGATCAAGAACCCGTGGGCCAAGGGCGACAACTCCCCGCTGTGGGTGTCCGGATGGACCCCGCGCTACAAGGGCGAGACGATCTACCTGCGTCGCGACACCGGTCGTCCGCACGACATCGTGCTGGTGCGCCCCGAGGATCTCGACGCCGGCTCCATGGAGACGGTGTTCCCGTTCCGTGAGTCCGAGYGTGGCAACGACGAGGAGCTGTTCAAGGCTCTGCGCGGCATCCGCAATGCGGTCATGCTCATCCGCCTGCGCACCGAGGACACCCAGAAGGTCGT
Organism: Rhodococcus sp. TAF43; assembly: GCF_052113525.1. Taxonomy (NCBI): domain Bacteria; kingdom Bacillati; phylum Actinomycetota; class Actinomycetes; order Mycobacteriales; family Nocardiaceae; genus Rhodococcus; species Rhodococcus sp. TAF43. The sequence goes on along the minus strand of NZ_JBFRDL010000075.1, from coordinate 7,955 downwards.
CAAGCGCAAGGACCAGGAGAGCTTCAACTACGGCGATTACTTCGCGTACTCGAAGATCTGCACCCACCTCGGCTGCCCCACCTCGCTGTACGAGCAGCAGACCAACCGAATCCTGTGCCCCTGCCATCAGTCGCAGTTCGACGCGCTGCAGTACGGCAAGCCGATCTTCGGTCCCGCCGCTCGTGCTCTTCCGCAGCTGCCTATTACAGTGAACGAAGAGGGCTACCTCGTCGCCAACGGTGACTTCATCGAAGCCCTCGGCCCGGCATTTTGGGAGCGTCGACCGTGACCACTACAACCCCATCCAGAGTTGCCGCCCAAGCGGAGGCAGTCGACTCCCGGTACCACATCGCGGCCGGAATGAAGCGACAGATCAACAAGGTCTTCCCGACCCATTGGTCTTTCATGCTCGGCGAGATCGCGCTGTACAGCTTCATCATCCTGCTGATCTCCGGCGTCTACCTGACCCTGTTCTTCGATCCGTCGTTGGCCGAGGTCACCTACAACGGTGCATACGAGCCGCTCCGCGGCGTCGAGATGTCCCGCGCCTACGCGACCACGCTCGACATCTCGTTCGAGGTCCGCGGCGGTCTGTTCGTCCGTCAGATCCACCACTGGGCCGCACTGATGTTCGCAGCGTCGATCATCGTGCACCTGCTGCGCATCTTCTTCACCGGCGCGTTCCGTCGCCCGCGTGAGGCGAACTGGGTCATCGGCTCGCTGCTGCTGATCCTGGCGATGTTCGAGGGCTTCTTCGGCTACTCGCTGCCCGACGACCTGCTGTCCGGCACGGGCCTGCGCGCCGCGCTGTCCGGCATCACGCTCAGCGTCCCGGTCGCCGGCACCTGGCTGCACTGGCTGATCTTCGGTGGCGACTTCCCCGGCACCCTGATCATCCCGCGCCTGTACGTCGCACACGTGCTGCTGCTGCCCGGCATCATCCTGGCCCTCATCGCCGCGCACCTCGCGCTGGTGTGGTACCAGAAGCACACGCAGTTCCCCGGCCCCGGCCGCACCGAGCAGAACGTCGTCGGCGTTCGCATCCTCCCGGTGTTCGCTCTCAAGGGCGGCGCGTTCTTCGCGTTCACGTTCGGCATCCTCGCCCTGATGGGTGGTCTGCTGCAGATCAACCCGATCTGGAACATCGGCCCGTACAACCCGTCGCAGGTGTCGGCTGGTTCGCAGCCCGACTTCTACATGATGTGGACCGACGGCATGGCGCGTCTGTGGCCTGCGTGGGAGATCTACCTGTTCGATCGCTACACGATTCCCGCGGTGTTCGCTGTCGCGCTGATCATGGGCATCGTGTTCGCACTGCTGATCGCCTACCCGTGGATCGAGAAGAAGTTCACGAAGGACGACGCTCACCACAACCTGCTGCAGCGTCCGCGCGACGTTCCGGTCCGTACCGGTATCGGTGCGATGGCCATCGCGTTCTACCTGGTGCTGACGATCTCGTGCATCAACGACATCATCGCCTACCACCTGGACATCTCGCTCAACGCGATGACCTGGATCGGTCGTATCGGCATGGTGGTCCTGCCTCCGATCGCCTACTACGTCACCTACCGGTTCTGCCTGGGTCTGCAGCGCAGCGACCGCGCGGTGCTCGAGCACGGCATCGAGACGGGCATCATCAAGCGCCTGCCGCATGGTGAGTACGTCGAGATCCACCAGCCGCTCGGCCCGGTCGACGATCACGGCCACCCGATCCCGCTGGAGTACCAGGGTGCCGCGATCCCGAAGAAGATGAACAAGCTCGGATCGGCCGGCAAGCCCGGTTCCGGTAGCTGGGTCTCCCCGGACCCGGTCGAGCAGAGCCAGGCTCTCGAGGCCGCCGAGCATGCCGGCGAGCACGAGCAGCTGAAGGTGCTCACGGAGTACCAGGACCGCGCCCGTGGAATCGGGTCCGGAAACGGCTCCGGCGACGGCGAAGCGCACTAGTTCGCCGAGACTGACGAGGAAGGCCCCGAACCGATATCGGTTCGGGGCCTTCCTCGTTGGCGTCCGGACACTCGGTCGGGTCGGCCGCCTGGCTGGACTGCCAGGTCGAGGAAGCCGGAAAGTGCCCGAAGCTGCCCGGCGGACCTCTACTGTCCTGGACAACGACGAGGTTCCGGGGGTCCGATGGTGGCGAGTTATGTCTACGAACGGTATGCCCCGGTGCGTGCCGAGGTCACCGAGTTCGACCTGCCAGTCCAGGGCGCGATTCCGGAATGGCTCGACGGCCGCTATCTGCGCAACGGCCCCAACCCGATCGCGGACGTGCGTCCGGACGAATACAACTGGTTCACCGGCGACGGCATGGTGCACGGAATCCGGATGAGCGGTGGACGCGCGCTGTGGTACCGCAACAGGTGGGTCGACTCGGAGGTCACGTCGAAGGCGCTGCACCGATCCGCTCCCCCGGAGCACGGCCGCTCACCGCTGCACGGACCGTCCGCGAACACCAACGTCATCGGCTTCGCGGGCCGCACGCTCGCGCTGGTCGAAGCCGGCGTCGCATGCGCCGAACTCTCCTACGATCTGGACACGGTCGACGTGTGCGATTTCGACGGCACGGTGCGTGGCGGCTACACCGCGCATCCGATCGAGGAACCGGAAACCGGCGAGCTCCACGCAATCTCGTACCATTTCGGCCGAGGCGACACCGTTCTCTACACCGTCGTCGGACTGGACGGCCGACTTCGCAGGAAGGTCCCGATCCGGGTCGGCGGCAGCCCAATGATGCACGCATTCTCGCTGACCCGCGACTACGTGGTGATCTACGATCTGCCGGTCACGTTCGACGTCCGCAGCGCCGTCACCGCGAACGTCGCGCGACCGCTCCGTCCCTTCGCCGCGCTCGCGCTCAGTGCCACGATCGGACGCGTCCGCGTGCCGCGTCCCGTCCTGAACCGTCTGCCTCCGACCCGCGCCGGGAGCTTTCCGTACCGCTGGGACAGCCGCTATCCGCCCCGCGTCGGGCTGGTCCCCCGCCACGGTGATCCGACACCGCTGTGGCTGGAGGTCGAGCCGTGCTACGTCTTTCATCCGGTCAACGCCACCAGTGACGACGGGAAGGTGGTCGTGGATCTCGTCGTGCACGAGCGGGTGTTCGACGCCGACCGCACCGGACCGTCCGAGGGGCGTCCGCGACTGGAGCGCTGGCATCTCGAGCCGCGGGTCAGCAACCGGGTCCGCCGGACCCGGCTCGGCGACGAGCACGTGGAGTTTCCGCGGTTCGACGAGCGCTTCACCACCTCGCTCCATCACGATTGCTGGCTCGTCGTCGGCTCCGACGACCTGTCCGGCGAACACCGGCTCATCAGGTCGGATCGTGCCCATGGTGTCCAGGCCATGCGCGACTTCGGTCCGCGATCCGCGGTGGGAGAGTTCGTGTTCCACCCGGAGGCTCCGGACGCCCCGGAGGGCCACGGCGTGGTCATGGGACTGGTATCGGATCTCGGGTCGAAGTCGACGGAGCTGCGGATCCTGGACGCGCGGACGCTCGAGGATCAGGCGTCGATCGCGCTGCCGCAACGGGTACCCGCCGGCTTCCACGGGAACTGGATACCGGACACCGCATCGGCCCTCTGATGGCCGCGCCACGCCACAGGTGGGAGTCAGGCTCGGTCGACAGCGGTGCACAGCTCCCCGATCGCGCAGATCACTCGGTCGCTGTGCGGGTCCATCCAGACGGGAGCGCCGTCGCAGAGACGGGGCACCAGCAGGTGGCGACCACGCGAGGGCCACTGCACGAACTCGTAGCCGGCCAACTCTGTCTGGGTTGTGTCCGCAACCCACACCGCAGCTTCGGCGAACGGGGCTTCGACCGACAGTCCGTTGCACACGCTGAATCCGCTCACGCCGCCGGTTCCGCTCCACCCGATCGTGACGGCGTACTCGGCGCCGATGGACAGTTCCCACATCAGTCTGTCGGGCTGAACGTCACGCCCATGACGCAGGCAACGCAGGTCCCGAGTGACCGCGACGACTGCATCCACCCACGAACCGGGCAGGTCGAACCTCCTACCCGGACTCTCGAAGTAGTCGGGTACGTCGTCGATGATCGCGAAGCGCCACAGGAGACGGTCATGGCATTCGGCCTCGGAGATCCGCATGACGAGCATCCTCCCGGATGCGGTCCGACTCTGTCCGGCCCGACCGCTTTCCGCTGTCGCGGACAGTGCAGCCGGGCGACCTGCGCGCGGAAACGGCTGAAGGCGCCGAACCCCTTTCGGGTTCGGCGCCTTCAGCCGTTGCTGTGAAGCGTTGGAGCTAGTGCTTCTCCGGACCGAGGTGGTACTCGAAAACCAGGCCTGCAGCAGCGGCGATCACGAGGACCACGCCGACGACGATCATCCAGGCCTGGAAGAACGCCAGCGAGATCGCGGCGATCGCAGCGGCACCGGCCAGCAGGATGGGCCAGAAGCTACCGGGGCTGAAGAAGCCCAGATCGCCGGAGCCGTCGGAGATCTCCGCCTCCTCGTAGTCCTCGGGGCGGGTGTCCAGACGGCGGGCCACGAACCGGAAGTACGTGCCGACGATCAGGCTCAGTCCGGCCGAGAGAACGATTGCGGTGAGGCCGGCCCACTCGATTCCGGTCCGCGACATCGCGGTGAAGACACCGTAGACGATCGCGACGAGAATGAAGAACACCGTCAGGATCTCGAAGAGCTTGGCTTCGATCTTCATATCAGTTCTTGTCCTTGGTCAGAGATTCTCGGAATTCGCGGGTCACTTGCCGCTGGTCGATGCTTCGCGCACCGTGCGGTCGGTGTTGAACGGCGAGGTGGAGGTCGCGGTGGGCGACTCGCCGATCGATGCCAGCGCCTCGGCAGTGGTCAGGCCCTTGCCGCCTTCCTCGACGGACTTGCGAGCCTCGATGTACTGCTCGAACTTCTCCGGCGTCACAGCGCGGACCTCGAAGTTCATCATCGCGTGGAAGGTGCCGCACATCTCGGCGCAGCGGCCCACGAACGCGCCTTCCTTCTCGATCTCGCTGATCTGGAAGACGTTGTCCGAGTGGTTCTCCTTCGGGTTCGGGTTCACGTCACGCTTGAACAGGAACTCCGGAACCCAGAACGAGTGGACGACGTCCGACGATGCGAGCACGAACTCGATCCGCTTGCCGGTCGGCAGCACGAGGATCGGAACCTCGTTGCTGGTGCCGACGGTCTCGATCTTGTCGTAGTACAGGTAGGACAGATCCTGGGTGTTCTTACCGTGGATCGGGCCGGTCTTCTCCCGACCGTGCTCGTCGAGGCCCTCGGGCTTCGACGCAGCCAGCGCAGCAGCGGTGGCGGCCTCGTCGGTGCCTTCGTACTTCGCCGTGCCGTCACCGAGATCGATCGTGCGGTAGCCGAACTTCCAGTTCCACTGGTACGCCGTCACATCGACGACGACGTTCGGATTGTCCTTCTTCTCCGTGACGTAGTTCTGCACGACCACGGTGAAGTAGAAGAGCACAGCGATGATCACGAACGGAACTGCCGTGTAGAACAGCTCCAGCGGCACGTTGTATGCCGTCTGCCGGGGGAACTCGGGCGAGTCCTTCTTCTTACGGTGGAAGATAACCACCCAGAAGGTGAGACCCCACACGATGACACCCATGACGAGGGCGGCGATGACCGACCACGTCCAGAGTTCGCGCATACGTTCGGCCTGCGGGGTAACTCCCGATGGCCACCCGAAGCGAAGCACCGAATTGTCGATTGAACAACCCGACAGCAGCATGGCAGCTATGCCCAAAGATGCTGCCAGCCCGGCTCGCCGAAGGATCCGACCTTGCGCCACGTTCACGCCTTCCTGATCGCCGCAATTCCACTAGGGCACACCCGAAGGGAAGGCCCAATTACTACGCAGCGTAGACCAAAGGCGTCGATCCTCCACTGTCGGGTCGGCACCCGTGTTGCAGTCAGGACCAATGACCCTCCACCGTACGCGCGCGACCTGGGATTCAGCTGAGTCCCGAGAACCCGAGGACGGTGCGGGCACGATCCGGGAACGGAAACTGCGGCATACTTCCCTGAGGAATTCGGACCGTCTCCGGAAGGCCGACTCCCTACCGACAATCGACTCTGAATCGAGGTACTGGACGCCGTGTGCGGACTGCTCGGACTACTCACCACCGACGGCACCAGCGACGACGCCGTCGCGCGCGTCGATGCGGCCATGCACTGTCTGCGTCATCGCGGGCCCGACGAACACGGCACCTGGCACGACGACGATCTGATCTTCGGCTTCAACCGGCTGTCGATCATCGACATCGAGCACTCGCACCAGCCGCTGCGCTGGGGTCCCCCGGAGAACCCGGAGCGTTATGCCCTGACCTTCAACGGTGAGATCTACAACTACCTGGAGATCCGCGCCGAACTCGCGAAGGATCACGACGCCCGGTTCCGCACCGAGGGCGACAGTGAGGCCATCGTCGCCGCGTTCCACTACTGGGGCGCGGACGCGGTCCGCCGTCTGCGAGGCATGTTCGCGTTCGCGGTGTGGGACACCGAGGCCCGTGAACTGTTCGTGGCACGCGACCCGTTCGGCATCAAGCCGCTGTTCATCGCCACCGGAACGGGCGGCACCGCGTTCGGCAGCGAGAAGAAGAGCCTGCTCGAACTGGCGGACGTCATCGGCATCGACACCGACCTGGATCCGCGGGCGATCGAGCACTACACGGTCCTGCAGTACGTGCCGGAACCGGAGACGCTGCACGCGCAGGTCCGTCGGCTCGAGTCCGGCTGCTACGCACGACTGGCGCCGGGCAAGGCTCCCGAGGTGACCCGCTACTTCACACCGAAGTTCCCGGCCGTGCCGTTCGCCGCCGGCAGCGAACAGGCCCGCTACCGCGAGATCGCGGAGGCGCTGGAGGACTCGGTCGCCAAGCACATGCGCGCCGACGTCACCGTGGGCTCGTTCCTCTCGGGCGGCATCGACTCGACCGCGATCGCGGCGCTCGCCATGCGGCACAACCCGAACCTGATCACGTTCACCACCGGTTTCGAGCGGGAGGGCTACTCCGAGGTCGACGTCGCCGCGGAGTCCGCGGCGGCGATCGGCGCCCGGCACGTCGTCAAGGTGGTCTCCCCCGCCGAGTTCGCGGCCGCGATCCCCGAGATCATCTGGTACCTGGACGATCCGGTCGCCGACCCGGCACTGGTGCCGCTGTGGTTCGTCGCGAAGGAAGCCCGCAAGCACGTCAAGGTGGTCCTCTCGGGCGAGGGCGCGGACGAGCTGTTCGGCGGCTACACGATCTACCGCGAGCCGCTGTCGCTCAAGCCGTTCGAGTACCTGCCGGCTCCGCTGCGCCGGGCCGCCGGCCGGCTCTCGGATCGGATCCCCGAGGGCACCCGCGGCAAGAGCCTGCTGCACCGCGGCTCGATGACGCTCGAGGATCGCTACTACGGCAATGCGCGCAGCTTCAGCGACGCCCAGCTGCGGGCGGTGCTGCGCGACTTCCGCCCCGAGTGGACACACCAGGACGTGACCGCGCCGATCTACGCGCAGTCCCGGGACTGGGATCCGGTGGCGCGCATGCAGCACCTGGACCTGTTCACGTGGATGCGCGGCGACATCCTGGTCAAGGCCGACAAGGTGACGATGGCGAACTCGCTCGAGCTGCGCGTGCCGTTCCTCGACCCCGAGGTGTTCGACGTCGCGTCGCGCGTGCCGCTGGATCAGAAGATCACGAAGACGACGACGAAGTACGCACTGCGGCAGGCACTCGAGGGCATCGTGCCGCCGCACGTGCTGCACCGCGCGAAGTTGGGCTTCCCGGTGCCGCTGCGGCACTGGCTCGCCGGCACGGAGCTGTTCGACTGGGCACACCTGCAGATCGCCGAGTCGCAGACCGACCACATCTTCGACAAGGCTGCCGTCACCCGGATGCTGAACGAGCACCGCGCAGGAACGTCCGATCACAGCCGACGGCTGTGGACGGTCCTGTGCTTCATGGTGGTCCTGTGCTTCATGGT
>NZ_JBFRDL010000074.1:0-16019 GCF_052113525.1 Rhodococcus sp. TAF43 | reverse complement strand
ATGTGGGAACACGCCTTCTACCTCGACTACCAGAACGTCAAGGGCGACTACGTCAACGCCTTCTGGAACATCGTCAACTGGAACGACGTCGCCACCCGCTTCGCCGCCGCCCGCACCCAGACCRCCGGACTCATCGTCCCCGCCTGATCCGATCTCCCTCTCCCGCGTTTTGCGCACTTGTCGTTGTTCCCGAGGCCCCGAAAAGGCCGACAAGTGCGCAAAACGCGAGTAAAGAAGTTGTGGATCGGCGCACTCACACAGGGGCCCACGCACTACCGCCAGGTAACCTCGTACGCGATGTCCACGCCAGCAGAAGAGACGGCTCACGAGCCCCTCCCCACGCAGACCCGCACCCTCACCGGTTGGGGGCGCACCGCGCCCACCACGGCACAGGTGCTGTCCACGCCCGACGTCGAGGTGATCGCCAAGGCGGTCGCCCAGGTGGCGGAGCAGAACGAGTCCAAGCCCGCACACCTGCGGCGAGGCGTCATCGCGCGCGGTCTGGGCCGCTCGTACGGCGACCCGGCGCAGAACGCCGGTGGACTCGTCGTCGACATGAACGCCCTGAAGCGAATCCACAACATCGACTCCAACACCCACCTGGTGACGCTGGATGCCGGTGTGAGCCTGGATCAGCTGATGCGCGCCGCACTGCCGTTCGGCCTGTGGGTTCCGGTGCTGCCGGGCACCCGCCAGGTCACGATCGGCGGCGCAATCGCGTCGGACATCCACGGCAAGAACCATCACAGCGCCGGTAGCTTCGGCAATCACGTGCGCTCGATGGATCTACTGACCGCCGACGGCCAGATCCGCACGCTCACCCCGGCCGGCCGGAACGCGAAGCTGTTCTGGGCCACCGTCGGCGGCATGGGCCTGACGGGCATCATCCTCAAGGCGACCATCGAGATGACGCCGACGGAGACCGCGTACTTCATCGCGGACAGCCGTCGCACGGCCGACCTCGACGAGACCATCGCCCTGCACAGCGACGGCAGCGAGGAGAACTACGACTACTCGAGCGCCTGGTTCGACGCGATCTCGCCGGAGCCGAAGCTGGGCCGGGCCGCGGTCTCTCGGGGCAGTCTCGCCAAGCTGGATCAGCTGCCCGCGAAGCTGCAGAAGGATCCGCTCAAGTTCGACGCTCCGACGCTGCTGACGCTGCCGGACGTCTTCCCCAACGGCCTCGCGAACAAGTTCAACTTCTCGGTGATCGGCGAGCTGTACTACCGGAAGACGAAGAACGCGGACAACCAGATCCAGAATCTGACGCAGTTCTACCACCCGCTGGATCTGTTCGGTGAGTGGAACCGCGGCTACGGCTCCAACGGTTTCCTGCAGTACCAGTTCGTGGTGCCGCCGGAGGCCGTCGGCGAGTTCAAGCAGATCATCCGCGACATCCAGTCGTCGGGGCACCACTCGTTCCTCAACGTGTTCAAGCTGTTCGGCGAGGGCAACAAGGCACCGCTGAGCTTCCCGATGGCCGGGTGGAACATCTGCGTCGACTTCCGGATCAAGCCGGGCCTCAACGAGTTCGTCACCGAACTCGACAAGCGCGTGCTCGAGTTCGGCGGCCGCCTGTACACCGCGAAGGACTCGCGGACCACGGCCGAGACGTTCCACGCCATGTACCCCCGGATCAACGAGTGGATCAAGGTCCGCCGATCCGTCGACCCCACAGGCGTTTTCGCCTCCGACATGTCCAGAAGGTTGGAACTGCAGTGATCAACGCCGTCGGTAACCCCCAGACCCTGCTGCTCCTCGGCGGCACGTCCGAGATCGGTCTGGCGATCTGCGAGGAATACCTGAAGAAGGCGCCGCTGCGCGTGATTCTCGCTGCGCTGCCGAACGATCCGGGCCGCGACGCCGCCGTCGCGCAGATGAAGGCCGCGGGCGCCACCCAGGTCGACGTCATCGACTTCGACGCCCTCGACACCGAGAGCCACCCCAAGGTCATCGACCAGGCGTGGGCCGGCGGCGACGTGGACGTGGTGATCGTCGCGTTCGCGCTCGACGGCGACGCCGAGGAACTGTGGCAGAACCAGCGCAAGGCCGTACTGATCGCGAACGTCAACTACACCGCCGCGGTCTCCGTCGGCGTGCTGGTCGGCGAGAAGATGAAGACGCAGGGCTTCGGCCGCATCATCGCGATGTCGTCGGTGGCCGGTGAGCGCGTCAAGCGCGCCAACTTCGTCTACGGCTCCACCAAGGCCGGCCTTGACGGCTTCTACCTCGGCCTCGGCGAGGCCCTGGCGCCGTTCGGCCCCAAGGTCACCGTCGTTCGCCCGGGCATGGTGCGCACCCAGTTCAGCGCGCACGTCAAGGAAGCCCCGCTGACGGTGAACAAGGAAGACGTCGCCGCGCTCGCGGTGGCGGCGTCCGACAAGGGCAAGGAGATCGTCTGGACCCCCGGTCCGTGGCGCTTCGTGATGATGGGGCTGCGGCACGTGCCGCGCGCGATCTTCCGCAAGCTGCCCATCTAGGAACAGCCGTTCACGATTCGGCCCACCACAGTGCACTGTGGTGGGCCGAATCTCGTTCCGGGGTATCGCTGTTCCTACATCGCCGAACGGGGCTGAGCGGGGACGGCCCTCATGTCGTTGCCGGTGTTCGGCTTGACGCGCTGCCACGTGCCGTCGCTCTTGCAGGTCTGGTACGTGCCGTCCGGGTGGTAGACCTTGCTGCCGACGCTGTAGTCCTTGCCGTCGTAGACACACACGGTCGTCTGTGTCCCGTCGGGTGCGGTGCGGATCTCGGCGTGGGCTACTGCGGCCTGGGCGCCGAGCACGCCGCCGGCGACGAGAAGCGAAGCGGCGAGGGTCTTTACGGTTCGAGAGATCATGTGGCGGTCTTTCTGGTCGGTGTCGGGTCCGGTTGGACACAAACAACAATGGCCTCCCGCGGTGACCGCCACCAGGCACCCGAGGATGCCGATTCGCCCACCCTTCCCCTCCCCCGACAGACGCACCTCAGTCCACGGTGATCAGATCTTCACGACCTTCGATGTCGGGATCGGGTGCGAATCCGCCTTGATCCAGCGCATCGCCCACGTCCCCTCGGTGTGGGCGTCGGTGTCGATCCAGTTGCCGTAGCCGGGATCCTTGGCCGACACCACGATCGTCAGGGTGCCGTCGTCGTTGAGCTTCGCGGTGTGGTTGTTGATGTAGATGTTCGTCCGGTTGTAGTCGAGCGACTCCACCCAGAAGTTCTGCAGCACGAAGTTGAAGTACTCGCAGTTCGGGACCTCGGTCTCGATCACCCACGCCTCGTCCTCGGCGAGTTTCCAGTAACCGTGCAGGTAGAAGATCGTCGGGTCGCCTCCGGCGTTCTGGAAGTAGTCCTGCCCCCAGTCGAAGATCTCGTTGGTGTGAGGCTGGAACTTGCGGGACCACTCGAGGAACGTGTTGGCGGTGCCGCGGACCATGCCGACCGCCTTCCCGAGGCGCTCGCCTATCTCCTCGGGACTCAGCGGCACGAATTCACCGTCGGGGTCGAGGCATTCGRTGGACAGCTCGGCGGGGACCTCGTTGCGCCGGTCCCGGTAGGTCTGGCGGACGGAGATGAGGTTGCTGTCCGGCGCCATCGGCAGCCAGGCACCCTCGGCGGGCTTGTCGACGCTCGCGATGAACTCGAAGCGGCCGTGCTCATCGACGTCGATGTCGTGAATGTGCAGGTCGCCGGTCTGCATCATGGTGCCGTCGATGTGGTACCGATTGACGCGGGAACCGAAGGTGATCAGCGGGACCGTTCCCCGGGTGCCGGTGATCCGGTAGCTGTACTTCCCGGAGATGTTGGCGCGCATGTAGACGTTGTCCGGATTGTCGGCGCCGATCTTCGTCATCATGTTCGGGTTGGGCGCCGACGTGAAACTCGGCCACCGTGGATCGGTGTACTCGACGCAGTTGATCGTCGCATAACGCAGAAGGCGTGACAGGTAGCGGACGCCCTCGGCCTGCGTCAGCGGATCCTGCGGGACGATCTCGTCCTGCAGGATGTTGCCCGCGTCGAGCAGGTCGGCGCAGAACTTCTCCCAGGTGGCGTTCATGTGAGTATCCCTGTTCTGGTTGATGTTTCGAGGACGTGCTTCAGGCGGTGGCGGCGAACTTCGCCTCGACGTCGGCTGCCGTCACGCCGAACTCCTCGAGCGCGTACTGGTGCGCCGGCCGCCGATGGTCTGCGAGGCTGCTCTGGTGAGACTCCGTCACCGCACGGCGCGCCTCATCGGTGAACGGCAGCGAGAACCGGGCGTAGATCTTCTCGACCGTTCCGATCGGATCGGCAACGAAATCCTTGTAGTCCACGTCGACGAACTGATCCGGGTCGTACCGTGCCCGAGCACTGTTGAAGTGCGCATTGCCGCGCGCCCACAGGTCGAGCTGGGTACGCCCGATGGTCTCACGGTCGAACGCAGTCGACATGTCGTGCTTTCCCTGCTCGGCGAGGCTGAACGTGGACGCCATCGACGTCTGCGGATCCCGGAACGTCCGGACGATCAACGCATCCGGGTACACCCCCATGATCTCGTCGATCGCGAACACATGGCTGGGGCTCTTGAGCACCCACCGCCGGCCCGGGTCCCGCAGCCCGATCAACTGCAGGTTCTTCTTGTGCCGCGCGTAGGTCTCGGTCCAGTCCTGTCCCGCCAGCCACGTCGAATAGCTCGGCACGTACGCCACACATTCGAATGAGATCGAGAGCATCGTCTGCTGCAGCAGGCGCCAGCATTCCTCCACTTCCTCGGCCCCCATGAAGTGCACCTTCATGAGAGCCGCCTCGTTCGCCTGGCGGGCCCGGTAGAACGCGTCCGAACGCAGGAAATCCTCATTCTGCGACCAATTCTCGCGGTCGGGTCGTGGCTGCGGCGACTCGGCGAGCCACATCTCGACGCCCTGGTGTGCCGGGTCCGCGCCGAGCAACCGGTGCAGCGCGGTGCTCCCGGTCCGCGTCAGCCCGCACACGAAGACGGGGCGCCGCACCGGAACGTCGACGTGCTCGGGGTGGCGGGCGAATCCGGCCTCGCTGATCAGGCGGCCCGAGAGCGCGCTGGTGATCATCTTGCGGGCGATCACACGCCCGTGCGGGGTGAGGTCCGCTTCCCGCTCGAACGAATCGAGCAGCACCCGCAGCCCCTCGAGATGCTCGGTGCCACCGAAGTCGTCGAGCCCGGTCGCCTCGCGAGCGGCCTGGTGCAGGTCTCCGATCGTGCCCACACCGTCGTCCTCCTGTGTCATCTGTAATTCCTTGCGAGAGTGAGAGTGAGGTTCAGTGGTGGGTGTGCCCGCAGTTGACGTCGAGGCACTGTCCCGTGATGGCGCGGGCGAAGTCGGAGGCGAGGAACACCACCGCGTTCGCGATGTCGTCGGGCTCGGGCAGCCGGCGCAGGTCGGTGTCGGCCGCAACCTCTGCATAGACCACGGCGGGATCGACTCCGCGCTCCTCCGCCCGGCGCTCGAACATCTTCTTCACCGAGTCGGCCCAGATATATCCCGGTGCAACCGAATTCACCCGTACCCCGTCGGGCCCGAGCTCCACCGACAGGCTCCGGGCGAGCGCGAGCAGCCCCGCCTTCATCACCCGATAGGCACCGAAGTTGGGCAACTGATTGCGGATCACCATCGAGTTGATCATCACGACGGATCCCTGGGACTCCACGAGCGCCGGAGCCACCACCCGCGTCAGGTTCAGCGACGACAGCAGGTTGATGTCGATCCCCTGCCGCACGTCGTCTGGTGCCGCGTCGAGCAGGCCGACGTACGCGGGTTGCACGAACGCGTTGTGCACCACCGCATCCACCCGCCCGAACTCCGAGAGAGCCCTGTCTGCGAGCGCCTGGACGGAGGCGGCCTCCGTGAGATCGGTTGGCACACACAGTGCGGTACCACCGCTGTCCCGGATCTCCTCGGCCACCGCGTCCAGCCGCGACTCTGTGCGGGCGGCGAGGATCACCCGCGCACCCGCATCGGCGCTGCGCACCGCGATCGCTCGACCCAGCCCCGGACCCACGCCCGCGACCACGACTACCTTGCCCTCGAGCAGCGGGAGTCTCGTCCGCACCGCCCCGGCGTCCACCATCCCCGACATGGTCACCGACCCGCCCTAGTCCGCGCGCGCTTCGGGATCGAGAACCACACTGAGGGAGACGATCTTGCACGCGTCGTCGAACTCGAAGAGATCGCTGGCGAGGAAGGCCGGCATCCCCTCGGGCTGGACGCGCAGCTGCGTCGCGGCGTACCGACCGGAGACGACGATCGGCGAGTGGCGGCTCACCGAGAACGCCACCTTCGCGTTCTGAGTGTCGAACTCCCGGATCTCGTCGATACCGCGGTAGGTCCGCACTCCCAGCGGCTCGTGCTGCACCGCATCGTCCGCGAATAGCGATACCAGTTGGTCCACATCGTGGTTTCCCAGATGCTTGACGTACGCGTCTATCGCCGAACAGATTTCGTCTCGAGTGGGCAACAGGATCTCCTTCGTATGATCGGTGGAACACGGGACAGGATCGGCGGAAGCCGTCCGATCAGGCGATGACACCACGGCCGCGCAGGAGCGCGATGATCTGCCTGCTCGCATCCTCGGGCGACGTCGTGGTCGTGTCGATCCGCAGATCGGGCGCCTCCGGCGACTCGTACGGCGAGTCGATGCCGGTGAAGTTGGCGAGATCGCCGCGGCGGGCTTTCTTGTAGAGCCCCTTGGGATCCCGCTGTTCGGCGACGGCGATGGGGGTGTCGATGAACACCTCGCAGAACTGGTCCACGCCGATCACCTCCCGGGCGGCGTCGCGTTCGGCCCGGAACGGGGAGATGAACGAGGCGAGGACGACCAGGCCGGCGTCGGCCATCAGCCGGGCGACCTCGGTGACGCGGCGGATGTTCTCCACCCGGTCGGCCTCGGTGAACCCGAGATCCCGGTTCAGGCCGTGCCGGACGTTGTCGCCGTCGAGGAGGTAGGTGTGGCAGCCCAGCGCATACAGCTGCCGCTCGAGTTCGTTCGCGATGGTCGACTTCCCGGATCCGGACAGGCCGGTGAACCACAGCACCTGCGGCCGATGACCGTTGAGTGTGGCGCGGGCCTGGCCGTCGACGTCGACGGCCTGCCAGTGGATGTTGTCGGATCGGCGCAGCGAGTGCGCGATCATGCCGGCGCCGACGGTGGTGTTGGTGAGCCGGTCGATCAGGATGAAACCACCGGTGTCCCGGTTGTCGGCGTACGGATCGAACGGCACCGGCCGGTCGAAGCTGATGTTGCAGACGCCGATCTCGTTGAGCGCCAGCGTGTTCGTCGCCGTCTTCTCGAGGGTGTTGACGTTGATCTTGTGCTTGGGCTTGGTGATCCGCGCCTGCACGGTCATGGTCCCGATCTGACACAGGTACGGGCGTTCGGGGAGCATCTCGTGCTCGCCCATCCACACCACGTGCGCCTCGAACTGGTCGGCGACCCCGGGTAGTGCGTCGGCGACGGCGAGGACGTCGCCGCGGCTGATGTCGATCTCGTCGGTCAGGGTGACGGTGACCGATTGGCCGGCGATCGCCTCATCGAGATCGCCGCCCATCGTGACGATCCGATCGACGGTCGATTCCTTGCCGCTGGGCAGCACCCGGACACGATCACCGGGGCGCAGGATGCCGCCGACGATCTGCCCGGAGAAGCCGCGGAAGTCGAGATCCGGTCGGTTGACCCACTGCACCGGCATCCGGAACGGGCCGCTGCTCAGCTCGCTGGAGATTTCGACGGTCTCGAGGTGCTCGATCAGCGTCGGACCGTCGTACCAGGCGGTGTTCATGCTGCGTTCGGTGAGGTTGTCACCCATGTACGCGGACAACGGGATCGCGACGACGTCGGTGAGCCCGATCTCGGCCGCGAAACCCGCGTACTCGGCGACGATCTCCTCGAAGACGTCCTGCGAATAGTCCACCAGGTCCAGCTTGTTCACCGCGAGGACCACGTTCCGGATACCGAGGAGCGAGACGAGGTAGGAGTGCCGGCGGGTCTGAGTGAGCACACCCTTGCGGGCGTCGACGAGGATCACCGCGAGATCCGCGGTGGAGGCGCCGGTGACCATGTTGCGGGTGTACTGCTCGTGGCCGGGGGTGTCCGCGACGACGAACTTGCGGCGTTCGGTGGAGAAGTAGCGGTAGGCGACGTCGATGGTGATGCCCTGCTCGCGCTCAGCGGCCAAACCGTCGACCAGCAGCGCGAAGTCGAGGCCGTCGCCCTGCGTGCCGACCTTGCGGGAGTCGGCCTCGAGCGCCGACAGTTGGTCCTCGAACACCAGCTTCGACTCGTACAACAGCCGGCCGATGAGGGTGGACTTGCCGTCGTCGACGCTGCCACAGGTGATGAACCGGAGCATCGACTTGTTCGCGTGCCGGGCGAGGTACTGCTCGATGTCGTCGGCGATCAGATCCGAAGGCTGAGTCATCAGAAGTAACCTTCCTGCTTCTTCTTCTCCATCGAGGCGCTGCTGTCGTGGTCGATCACCCGGCCCTGACGCTCGGAGGTGGTGGTCAACAACATTTCCTGGATGATGTCGGTCAAGGTCTCGGCGGTGGATTCGACCGCACCGGTGAGCGGGTAGCAGCCCAGAGTGCGGAACCGGACGCTCTTGAGCTGCGGCTGCTCGCCGGGCAGCAACGGCATGCGGTCGTCGTCGACCATGATCAGTGCGCCGTCACGCTCCACGACGGGGCGCTTCGCCGCGAAGTACAGCGGCACGATCGGGATGTTCTCCTGCCGGATGTATTCCCACACATCGAGTTCCGTCCAGTTCGACAGCGGGAACACCCGCAGGGACTCACCCGGGGACTTGCGGACGTTGTACATCCGCCACAACTCCGGGCGTTGCTGCTTGGGATCCCAGCGGTGCTCGGCGGAGCGGATCGAGAACACCCGCTCCTTCGCGCGGGACTTCTCCTCGTCACGGCGCGCGCCGCCGAACGCGGCATCGAACTTGTACAGGTCGAGGGCCTGCTTGAGTCCCTCGGTCTTCCACATATCGGTATGCGTCGCGGAGCCGTGTGTGAACGGGTTGATGCCCTTCTCCACGCATTCCGGGTTCTTGTAAACGAGGAGGTCGAAATCGCCTGCGGCAGCGGATTCGTCGCGCAGCTTGTACATCTCACGGAACTTCCACGTGGTGTCGACGTGGAGGAGCGGGAACGGCAGCCGCGACGGATAGAACGCCTTCCGCGCCAGGTGCAGCATCACGGCGGAGTCCTTGCCGACCGAGTACAGCATCACGGGATTCTCGCTCTCGGCGACGGCTTCCCGCATGATGTGGATGCTCTCGGCCTCGAGCCGCTCGAGGTGGGTCAGTGTTCGGGTCATCGCCGAAGTGCCTCCAGTGCTTTGCCTGCCAGTTCGGGCCGGCAGATCAGTAGGTCGGGCAGCCAGGGGTTCTCCTGGTTGTAGATCAGGGCGGATCCGTCGATCCGTGAAACATGCAGTCCCGCAGCACGGGCCACCGCGACGGGCGCGGCCGAGTCCCACTCGTACTGTCCGCCGGCGTGCGCGTAGACGTCGGCCTCACCGCGGACCACCGCCATCGCCTTCGCACCCGCCGAGCCCATCTCGATCAGCTCGGCACCGAGCGCGTCCGCCATCGCCATCACGGGTTCGGGCCGGCGAGTGCGACTGACGACCACCCGGGGCGCGCCGAACAGCGGTGCGTACGACGCGGGAGCGTCGACCGTCGAGAAGGTGGTCCCGAGCGCAGGCATCGCCACCGCGCCAACCGTCAGGTCCCCGCCCTCGACGAGCGCGACGTGCACGGCCCAGTCGTCGCGACCCTTCTCGCCGTACTCGCGGGTGCCGTCGAGGGGGTCGACGATCCACACGCGGTCGGCGGCGAGGCGCGCGAGATCGTCCGCGCCCTCCTCGGACAGCACGGCGTCGCCCGGGAACCACTGCGCCAGCGCGCCGACGAGGAACTCGTGACTGAGCCTGTCCGCGGCATTGCGGACTTCGGCCGGATCGACGTCGGTGTCGTCCAGTCGGCGCCGATGATCGAGCAGCAGACGGCCTGCCGCCGTGGCGATCTCCACCGCCGCGCGACTGTCCGCATCCCGCTGGTCCGTCGAATCGGGTGGCGTCGTGATGGCGGCTTCATGGCTCATGGAACGTGACTGTAGCCACAGAATGAACCATGTTCAATCCCAGAACGAACATTGTTCATTCTTCCTGGGCGTTTCCGCTGCCTCAGAATGAACATTGTTCGATCGAGCTTGGACCTCAGACGATCCCCCGATACGGTGGTCCCATGGGTGTACCGGGCAGCAAGTCGATCTACGGAGATGCGGAGGCTCGGCGCCGCCGCACGCTGGACGCCGCGGCCGCGCTCCTGGACGAGGGCGGCTACACCGCGCTGACGATCCGGGCGGTGGCGAAACGATCGGGTACGAGCACCGGCCTGATCTACCAATACTTCGCGGACAAGCAGGAGATCTTCACCGCACTGCTCAACGAGAGCCAGATCGAGTCCACCGCCTTCGTCGCGGCGCTACCCCGCGATCACGGTGTGGCCGCACTGATCGCCGCGGTGATCCCCGAGTCGGCGAGACAATGGGGTCGGGTCGGCCGCCTGACCGCGACCTGGCGTGACGTCGAGGGCGCGGCGGGATCGGATCGCGATTCGGTCCGCCAGGTGCGTAAGACCGCCAAGCTGTACAACGAGGAACTCCGCAAGGCTCTCCACGAAGCCGCGGCCGCCGAGGGCCGGACCCTGCGCGAGGATCGCGCGCTCCTGCCGTACGTCCTGTCCGGGTTGCAGGGCGTGGCCGACACCATCGTCAACAACTGGGCGCAGGACCTGGACACGGCGGAGTTCGTCGAGTTTGCGGCGACCGCACTGGCGCGAGCCGTCACGGTCTCGGACTAGGGCGTCACTACCCGCGTTTTGCGCACTTGTCGCTATTCGTCGGGCCCTTCGGACACCGACAAGTGCGCAAAACGCGAGTAGCGGCGGTCAGGCGGAGGCCGCCCAGGCGTACAGCACCGTCCGAATGCCGGTGACCAGCGCGAGCGGCTGGTCGATCATCGCATGGTGCCCGGCGTCCGGGATCTCGGCGACGATCGCCGACGGACCGAACCGCTCGCGCATCTCCGCCATCAGCTCGGGCGAGACGATGCCGTGTTCGGCGCGGAAGTACGCAATGGGGCACCGCGGCTGCGCGACCGCCAACGTGTTGCCGCCGGAACGGGTGAACACCGCCGGATCGAACTTCCACGACCAACCGCCCTCGACGGCCGTCAGCGACGTCTCGGCGACGTGATCGCGCACGCCCGGCACGCCGGTATCCTGTGGCGGCACGAACCGGAACCGCGAGAGTGCCTCGCCGCGATCGGCGTACACCTTCTTGGGTCCGAATGCGGCCTTGCGCCGGGCCGCCTCCTCCTCGGGCGTGCGCTGACGGATCGGCGAGTCGATGATCTGCACGCCGGCCAACCGATCGCCGTACAGATGCGCCGCGACGAACGCGACGATGCCGCCCATGCTGTGACCGACCACCACCGGCCGCCCCTCGATGCCCGACGCCCCGGCCACCGCGGCCACCTCGTCCGCCCACAGGTCCAGCGAATACTGTTCGCGCGTACCGCTGTCACCGTGACCGCTCATGTCGAGGGCGACGACGCGCCGGTCTCCGGCCAGCTGCGGGCCGACGTGATCCCACCACCTCGAGTGCGCCGCACCGCCGTGGACCAGGACGATGCCCGGGCGGCCGGCCTCGCCCCACGCCCGGAACCGCACCTCGGCGCCGTCGACGTCGACGCTGCCGGTCTCGACCGGAGCCGCCAACGCATCGAGGAACCACCGCGGGGTCTGCGCCTGCTCGTCGCTCATTCCTCGAACCTACTGAACACCGATTCGCGCGTCGCACCCAAGTAAGCTCGGGCCGTGTCGCAATCAGGAGCCGCCCCCCTCGTAGAGCCGCGCGTCGCCCCTGCCCGACGGGCTGCCGGTACCGCGGTCGAGATGCTGCTCGCGGCCGTGGTCGCCGCGATCGTGGCCGCGGTGGGGCTGTTCACATTCGGCCAGGTGTCGTGGCCCGCGTTCCCGTCGTCGAACGTCACGCAGGCCGTGACAACAGTGGGGCAGATCGTCACGATCGCCGTCCTTGCCGTGAGCGTGCTCCTCTATCGAGCGCGACGGTGGGTCCGCGCGGCGACGGTGCTGTCGTGGGCCGGACTTTCCGGATTTGTGACGGTCACGCTCGGCATGCCGTTGAGCGCGACCAAGCTGTACCTGCACGGGGTCTCGGTGGACCAGGAGTTCCGCACCGAATACCTCACGCGCCTCACCGATTCCGCGGCTCTGCACGACATGACGTACGCGGATCTGCCGCCCTACTACCCGGCCGGCTGGTTCTGGATCGGCGGACGGGTCGCGAACCTGCTCGGTATGGACGGCTGGGAAGCGTTCAAGCCGTATGCGATCGCGTCGATCGCCGTGGCCGCCGTGCTCGCGCTGGTCTTGTGGAACAAGCTGATTCGCGCCGACTGGGCTGTCGTGGTGGCCCTCGCGGCGGCCGCGCTGACGGTCGCGTACGGCTCCGCGGAACCGTACGGCGCCGTGATCGCCGTCCTGATCCCGCCGGTGCTGGTGCTCGCGTGGGGTGGCCTGTACCGGCCGGAGAAGTCGACACAGACCCGCAGCGGCGGATGGGGCGCCGTCGTCGGGACGGGCCTGTTCCTCGGTGTCGCAGCCGCCTTCTACACCCTGTACCTCGGCTTCGCGGCATTCGCGGTCACGCTCATGGCGATCGTCTCGGCCG
Organism: Rhodococcus sp. TAF43; assembly: GCF_052113525.1. Lineage (NCBI taxonomy): Bacteria > Bacillati > Actinomycetota > Actinomycetes > Mycobacteriales > Nocardiaceae > Rhodococcus > Rhodococcus sp. TAF43. Next base: position 3,255 of record NZ_JBFRDL010000074.1, on the reverse strand, counting down.
GCCTCGCCGTCCGCGCGCAGGGGTCGTGGCGTGCGATGCTGGATCCGCTTCTGCGACTGATCGTCACCGCGGCGATCGCGATCGCGATCGCCCTCACCGTGTGGCTGCCGTACCTGCTCGAGGCCCTGCGCGGGATCCCGGCGGACAGCGGCACCGCGACACACTACCTGCCCGACGCCGGTGCGCACCTGCCGCTTCCGATGCTCCACTTCTCGCTCGCCGGCGCACTGTGCATGCTGGGCACGATCTGGCTGGTCAGCCGGGCGGCATCGTCGCGCCGGGCGCAGGCGCTCGGCATCGGCGTGATCGCGGTCTACCTGTGGTCGCTGCTGTCCATGACGGCCACCGTCGTCGGCAGCACGCTGCTGTCGTTCCGGCTCGAGCCGGTGCTGATCCTGCTGCTCGGCACCGCCGGAGTGTTCGGCTTCTTCGAGTTCTCCCGCTGGCTGGTCCTCGCGACCAGCGAGAACCCCCGCGTCAAGGCCTCGATCGTCGTGATCGGGCTCGCCGGGTTGATCGCCTTCACGCAGAACATCCCCCAGGTCCTCGCGAGTGACATCACCATCGCCTACACCGACACCGACGGTGACGGCGTTCGTGCCGACAAGCGGCCTCCCGGCGCGGCCGCGTACTACGGCGACGTCGACCGCATCATCACCGAGCAGCGCCCGGGCGAACGCCACGACACCGTCGTGCTGACCTCCGACACCAGCTTCCTCAGCTTCTACCCGTACTTCGGTTTCCAGGCGCTCACGTCGCACTACGCGAATCCGCTCGCGGAGTTCCGCGAGCGCGCGGCGGCCATCGAGAGCTGGACCGAGCTCGAGACACCCGACCAGCTGATCGCCGCGCTGGACGAACTGCCGTGGCGCGCACCGGATGTGTTCGTGTTCCGCAAGGGCTCCGACGGCTACACCCTGCGGCTGGCGGAGGACGTCTACCCCAACGACCCGAACGTCCGGCGATACAGCGTCACGTTCCCGAAGGAGCTGTTCGACGATCCGCGTTTCACGATCGAAGAAGCGGGCCCGTTCGTCGTGGTGAACCGGGTCGGCTGATCAGGCCAGGTGGTGACGGTCGGCCCGGCTGACCGTCACCGCGGCGATGACCACCCCGATCACGACGCCGATGAGGGTGTCCACGACGCGGCTGATCCCCGCGTCGGGGGAGATCGGTGACGTGAACCCGATCAGCAGCAGCGCCATCGGGGTGACGGCCAGCGTCGTGAGCCCGTAGTTCACGAGCACCATCAGTTCGGCCGCGATCTGCAGCACGACGACCACGGCGACCATCTGCCAGTAACCCAGGCTGGCGGCAAGGAGTACTGCGGCGATGAGGGCGCCACCGATGTTGCCGAGCAGACGCTGGATTCCGCGCTGCACCGTGTGCGTGAAGTTGAGTCCCTGCAGCACCGCGATCGCACCCATCGATGCCCAGAGGGGATGCTCGACGCCCACGGCCATCGCGATCCAGCCCGATGCCGCGGAAGCGAGAAGGACCCGGACCGCGGTGTGCCGCACCTCGCCGGACCGGAGGCGGGAGACGCCGTTCGCGAGGACGCCGTGCGGCGTCGGCAGCTCCGATCGACCCGACGACCGGTCGTCGGCCACCCCACCGAGGACGCTGGCGCGCTTGAGCTTTCGTAGCTCCCGTTCGTGCTGCGCGATGTCCCGGACGAGGGTGACGTCACCTTCCGCGACCCACAGCTCGACGGCGTCGTCCGCCATGTCCAGCAGTGCCGCGAGGTCGCGCGCATGCACGTGTTCGGTCCGCGAACGTCCGCTCGCCGCAAGCACTTCACGGGCCCGCGCGATTGCAGCCTGCGCGGGAGCGACGCCGTCGGCGCCGACACGTTCGAGGGATCCGACGGCCACGAGGGCCCGTGCCGCCGCGAGACGCGCGGGACCGAGCGGCAGGATCAGCGCCGGCAGCATCGCCGCGATCCAACCCACCAGGACGCCGACGGCAGTGGCCGCAGTGGCTGCGGCGATGTCCGATGCGGACGCGGTGTAGCCCGCGGCCCCAGTGGCCGCGAACACGAGGATCACCGGGCCGGGCCCGAGCAGTCGGAAGGCGTTCATGTACGCCGACGCGACACCGGCGGCGAGGGACAGCACGCCCACCTGCGCCCACATCGGCAGCCCTGCTGCACCGAGCGCGCCACCGAACGCGACGAACACGATCAGCGCGACGCCGACCAGCGCGACCTTCCCGGCCAGCCGCGGGTACGGCTCGTACCGGCCGAACGCCGACGATAGCGCACCGAGCGTTGCCAGACCGGCCAGCTCCTGGAACCCGAGCAGTCCACCGCCGACGAACACGACCGCAGAAGCGAGCCCCACCCGCAGCGCAGGCGCGATGGTCGCGTCCGCAGCCCGCACCTCGAACGCACAACGCCACGTTCTGGGCGAAACGGAATGAGCGAGGGCGCTGCGCGCGTGATCGATCCTGGTGGTTCGGGACGTATCGAGTGCTGCCACTCGCCCCAGTCTACACGCATTACTTCACGAGTAAATTACTAATGAAGTGATGTTGGCACACCGATAGGATGGGTGTGTGGATTCGACCGACAGTCCGGAACGCGATTTCATCGACAAGGTTCGCCAGGAGTGGGCCCTGTCCTACCCGGAGGTCGACACCTCACCGATCGAGGTCATCGGCCGGATCACCCGCATCAGCTCCCAGGCACTGCATCGACTCGAGCGGGCGCTCGGCGACAGCGGGGTCTCCCGCGCAGAGTTCGAGGTGCTGTGCGCCCTCGCCCGCAGCGATCGTCCACTTCGGGCCAGTGAGGTTACGGCCGTGACGATGGTCAGCGGCGCCGCCACCACCAAGCACGCCGACCGACTCGTCAAGATGGGTCTGCTGGAACGCCGGCGCTTCGAGCGCGACGGGCGAGTGGTCCTGCTCGCGGTGACCGACGCCGGACGCGCGCTGGTCGACGCCGAGTTTCCGGAGCGCGTCGATCGTGATCGCCGACTTCTCGACGGGCTCGATGAGGACGACCGCGCCCAGTTGGCCCGGCTGCTACGTCGCATTGCGTACAACAGCGACGCAGCCGACCGCCCGTAGGAACCCGCATCCCGCTCTCGCCGCCTGCCGGGCGGGAGGGGTTTCGGGTGCAGACATGCGGAAATGCCGAAGGCCCCCACCCTGATGGGTGGGGGCCTTCGGTGAAAGGGTGTTCGGCGGTGTCCTACTCTCCCACACCCTGTCGGGTGCAGTACCATCGGCGCTGGAGGGCTTAGCTTCCGG
>NZ_JBFRDL010000073.1:0-17519 GCF_052113525.1 Rhodococcus sp. TAF43 | reverse complement strand
GATCAACGGCCTCTACAAGACCGAACTGATCAAGGCCCAGGGCCCGTGGCGGACCGTTGACCAGGTCGAAGTCGCCACCCTCGAATGGGTCGACTGGTTCAACCACCGCAGGTTGTACGAGCACTGCGGCGACCTGCCGCCCGCGGAGTACGAGGCCCTCTACTACCGTGATCACCGAACTCAGCCCATCGCTGAGTTCTCAAACTCGTAAGTCTCCAGACATGCCGGGGCGATTCATTCAGCTCGATGATGACTCAGTCATCGCCGCGCACCTTTCTCCACTTGCGAGAGGCGGGACCGTCGTAGGGCTTGGCTGAGCCGGTGTCGTTGTACTCGCCGCATATCTGACACTTCAGCTTCTTCTTCGTCAGGAGTGCGCCGACACCCACGAGCGCCTTGGAGCGGAATGTGCGCTTCTCGGTGAACGCGTCCTTGGCGCCACAGTTCCAACAGCGCAAGTTGTTGTGTTTGTCGATTCGAACGTCTTTCACGCCCGCAGGCCCCCCTAGTACCTTGCTCGCCCCATGCCCCGACGGGCGGCTGATGGATATATGAACCGGCATAATAGACCAATTGGTCAGGTTGGCTCCGACCTTCGCCTGCGCCGTCAATCTCGTCGCTTTCGTCGGACCGACTAGCGGCGTGCCAGTGGTGCTTTGCCAGCTGAATGAGCTCGCGGCCCACCAAGACCAAACCTGGCGACCGAGGGACCCGCGGTGCGGGACTACGAAGAAGGTAGCGGGGTGAGCCGGCGGTAGATCGAGCGGTTCGATGACCTCCGGTGAGCGGCCACGGTGGCACGGTTCGGGCTCCTTCGGGTGGGCTGGGACCGGCGACGGCACGCGTCATCCGACGGGGCGCGTGGTGACGAATCGGTGCGGGCCCCGGTCCGGATCATCGTCAGGCTCTGGCACACTCGGTCATCGACTACATATACGCCCGCCTGGCGGAATTGGCAGACGCGCCGGATTCAAAATCCGGTACCCGTGAGGGTGTGGGGGTTCGATTCCCCCGGCGGGCACCGAACCGGGACGTGACCGTCTACCCGGCTTGGCCCCGCACCCGGATGATGTGTCGCCCCGCCTCGCGTCCGCCGGCATTGCACACGCCGGGTGGCCCGCCCCTTCGGCTGATAGGTCGGTGGGATCGGCGGAGCTGTCCGTGTACCGCGTATCTGGGCTCGGCCAATTGCAGGCCTTCGTGGGAGCGGCAGATGGATGCGGAGGGGTGTGGTCGGCGGTGGCCGTTTGGTGGATTGTCGGCTGCGGCTGGAACACTGAGCGCATTCGATCGGGTGGCGGGTGCCGTCAGCGTGTGATGAGGAGCGGTGGTTCGTGAAGGCCGGCCGATGCTCGGGAACTCGAGCAGGTGCTCACGCCACCGATCCAGTACGTCGTTCCGACGTGGCTCGGGAGGTAGCTTGGCGGCGCGCCAGACACGCACGCTCCTATCGCTGTGCTGTGCTCCCTGCGCGATGTGCCGGGCGCATACGATCGTATCGAGGTTGGCGACTACTACCGAGAAGGCCGATGACACACGATCAGGACGTTCAGTTCTATGACCGGCAGGGCAGGGCGATCACGCGCGATGAGGCGCGCGATCTGATCAGGCAAAACCTCGATCATGTTGCTCGATCCACTGTCACCGATGCAGCAGATTGGACGCAGAGTTCGGTGGTTTCAACGATCTGGGTGGGAGGCGATGTGGAGCTCGGCGACTACCCGCAGCCCATGATCTTCCAGACTGCGGTGTTCGACGCGAACGGCAAGCGCATCGACATCATTCCCTCCGCGACCGAAGAGCATGCGATGCAGGCGCACCGAACGATGGTCGAAGAACATTCGAAGAACATGGTCGATCCTGTCGTCGTCGACATCCTGGCGACGGACAGTTAACTCGAGTTGACGTTCGACTAGCCGTACATCCCAGTCTTCTACAGGCGTATCGGATTTCCGGTGGATCCGGCTTTGGCGCATCGGTTTAGCTCTTCTCTCGGTATGAATCGCCACAGTGCCTCACCCCCAAGAGGATTTGGGAGCGTGATCATTCACGGCCCCGGTGATGTTGCGGAAGGTTCTGGTGCCTCGATCTGTCGAGACAAAGCGGCAGGCGATGCTATGGGGCGGATCGGGTAGTTCGTGCGTGGTGAGCGTCACCGTCGGCGTGCGGCTGCGCATTTGACGAGAGCCGATGTCGTTGGGGTGTGCGAGTATCCGGGCTATGGGCAGAAGCAAAGGCCGCGAAGGGAAGGCGCCGACACCGGTCGGCAGCAAACGTTAGCGTGTCGCCCGGGCCGGGCTGGCCCGTGTCGAGGAATTTCTGCGGACGGCGACGACGATCGAGTCTGCCCGGCCGCTGACCCCACGCGAACGCGAGCTGGTCGGCGAGGCCCGGCGGCTGCGCCGACGGCTGTACGCCCGCCTGGGTCCGAAGACTCTGCCCGCCGGGAAACACGCGGTGTGCGTCGGTCGCCCCGCGCCGGCAGGGGGCGTGCGCTCAGTCATCTCGGGTGGGTTACCCGGCTGAGGACAGCCACCGCGCCCGGCCAAGGTGCTGATATTGGGGATTACGACGTCGGCTCTGCTGGCATCAGTCGGCACATGACCCCCGAGTGATCGCTGAGCCGGAGTTCGGTGGAGTGCCCGGGCCAGGTGCGCAGTTCGGTGCACGTCGGGTCGGAGGCGACGTGGTCGATCAGCGGGCCGTGGTCGACGTCGCCAGCGGTGTGGATCGTCCACCGGTCTATCACCTCGGCGAGGCGGGCGGCGACCCGGACCGGCTGACGGGCCCGGGGGATGCGCTGGTTGAAGTCCCCGGCGACAACTGTCGGGATGGCCGGGTCGAAGCGGGCGGCGAGGGTGTCGAGTTGGTCGAGGCAGTCGAGGTGCTCTGACCACGCCGTCGCGTCCTTCCGTCCGGTGCTCACATGCGCGTGGGTCCACGGAATGCACACGGCGACGATCCGGATCGGCCCGCCAGGTGCGGCGGTCAGCGCGGTCACCACCCGCCCGGCTGCTCCGCCTGTGGTCAAGCGGTCGACATCGGTGAGCGGCCAGCGAGACCACAGCAGCACCTTTCGGCGATCCGGCTTGCGCGGGTACCCCCAGTCGTCGCCGGCGTCGACAACGTGCCCGCCATCCGGCAGGAGTCCCCGACGCCCTTCGGTGACCACGATGACGTCCGCGGCGGTGGTGGACAGTCGCTGGCGGACCATCGAGCCCCTCGGGCCGTCGGCAGGCGCCCACTCGGTGTTCCAGGTCGCGACGGTGATCTCGGTGTTGTCCACGCTCGGCACCCTACGGCGGCCCTTCGACCTGCAGGTGTACCGCCGGTAGCCGACGAGATGACACCGCCTCTGCTTCCCGCGGTCGGCGCCAGGGCCGAACCAGTGCCAGGTGGCGTCCGGGCGGGGCCCCATTGCCCCCGCGTTCCGACGGCCGATCATTCAACGGCTTGCAGAGGGGGGAACCCCGCCTGGACGAGCCGACGGTACGCGCCGGCGGCGGCGCACCGCACCCGGATTTCGCGGCTCGTCCACGCGGCCAGTTCCGGCGGGCCCCTCTGCCGATAGTCGCCTCGTACGGGGGCGGCCGCCACACCCACAAGGAAAACGGGCAACTCGTCATCGGCATCCGGTCCCACCGGTTCTTCGTCAGCCTGCACCAGCGCGACGACTACACCCCGCACACACCCACACCGAAGGAACTCGAAGAGCAGCGCACGTGGGAATGGAGGCGGCCCTCGAAATGGGACACCACACCGGCAAACGGCTGAAGCTGTGCCTCTACGGTGACGTCTTCCACGGGTGGGAGAAGCAGTGGGACGACTCGAAAACCCTCAAGGTTCGGATCGAGGACCATCTGGCCGACGCCATGGAGATGATCGAGAACGCGGTCGACCGGGAAGAAGCCCGCAAGGCGGCCGAGCAGCGGGCGTTCGAAGAGAAGAACCGCAGGAGAGAAGCCGCCGAACAGCTCATCGCGGGCTGGCACACCGAGAACGTGCGCGCCGAAGTGCTCGACCGGCAACTCGCCGCCTGGCAGCACGCGACCGCGCTGCGCCAGTACCTCGCCGCGATGTCAGTCCGGATCGACACCCTCGCCGACGAGCCCGCCCGCCAGGCGGCCACCGCATGGCTCCATTGGTGTGAGCGGCACGTCGACTCCTGCGACCCGCTCCACCGGACTCTCGCGATGCCCGCCATACGGTCAGCGACCTGGGAAGAACACTCCGCTCTGCTCCGGGAGATCATGGCCGAGCTCGCTGCAGATCCCGTCCGCCGCGAGCCCTGACGTGCACAGGTCGGGCGGGAGGGCCCGGGCGGGCAGCCGATCACGCGGCACTACCCGATCGACAGATCCATACTTTAGAAGTACTTTTAATATATGAGTGTGGATGAGGTGACGTTTTCGGAGCTGCAGTTGCAGGGGAAGGCGACGGTCGAGCGGCTGCGCYGCTCGCCGGCCCAGTCGCTGCTGGTGCGACGTCGTGACGCCGAAGATCTGGTGTTGACCACGGCGGCGCGGGCGGAGCTCGAGCACACGGCGGCGTCGGTGACGACACGGATGTTCGTGGCGTTGATGCAGCGCGATCCGCGGGCGCGGGAGTTGGTCACCGATGTGCTGCCCGAGGTGTTCCCGTGGGTGGCGTTCCTCTCCCGCGAGGAGGTGCAGGAGTTCGTCGTCGAGCTGGTGGCAACGCTGCGGGCGGCGGAATCGCTCGACAACCCGGCCCCGGTGGTGCAGGTGATCGAGGCTTGGCGGCACACCGCGGAGGTGCTGGCCGACCCTGAGCTGGCGGCGATCCTGGCGGCCGACACCGATGAGGACCTCGGTGCCGTCCCCGCCCCGGACGCTGCGTGAGCCCGAAACGCGGCGACCGGGTCGCTCCACCCGCAGACCCGGCCGGTGGATGGGAGCTACGGTTCGCCACCACCGACGCCGTCAAGGGCTGGGACGCACTGTGCCAGCAGGCGCCGGCGAACACCCTCACCGCCTGGAACGAGCTGCGCTCACACCCCGACACCCCCGCGCCGACCCCGCGGCACCACCAGCTCAAAGGCTCCCTCGCCACAGCCTCCCACGGCGGGGCGGTGATGGAGCAGTGGCAGTACGAGGTCACCGCCGGCGGGCGGATCTGGTACCTCGTCGACAGCCCCCGCCGCACCCTGTGGATCAAAGCTGCCAGCACCGGCCACCCCAAAGCAACGGACTGACTGCGCCGCCACAGGCGCAGTCGCGCTGGGGAACGCCCCGCGAGCCCCGAAGGGGCAGCTCGTCCACAGCCCGGTGCCCGCACTGTTCAGCGTGGCACCGGACTGTGGAGATAGATCGGGTCGTAGCGGTGGAACTTCAGGTTCCGGTCCCACCAGTGCAGCGTCCACAGGCCGGTGCGTTCGATGTAGTGCAGTCGGGCGCCCGGGAACCGGGTCCACTCGGTGCCGAAATCCGGATGCCAGGGCGGGCGGCGCTCGCAGATCGTCACATGCCGCGGCGCGACGTCGCACTCGATGCGAAGCTCACCGTGCAGATGCTCCGGGATCCGGCTCGCGCAATACCGCCGCACACGCTCGACATCGAGTTCAGGAAGCCCCGCTCCACTCACGACCGGTCATCCTCCACTTCGCTGTGCATTTGGCGCAGGACAAAGTGAGCGCCGGGCACCGGTGTGGTCGTGCCAGTCGCGCTGCGCGTCGGGGACCTAGTAGCGACTACATCCAGTCGGAATCAGGGTCGTAGAACGAGGCCCTATCGTGGATGTCGAGGAGGGTGGTGCGGCTTGCGTATCCGAGGACATCGTGGACCAACTGTGCGATCCGCTCGTCAGTGGGCTGTGCACTGTTGCCTCCGCTGACCGTASTTGGATGCAACCTCGTCCACGTTTTCTGCTCCGCGTTCCACTTTGCTGGTACCAGGGCGTGGCTGAGGCCCTCGCGTAGATGCAGGAGCATTGGCGGAGCGGTGGCGTCGGAGAGATCAGTGGCCCACTTTCGTGGGATTGGGACCACGCCGTGACCGTTTACCGTGCCGAACAGTGCGACCACCGTGACATGGCAGACAGCGGCGCTGACCCCACCGTCGGTCAGGTCACCGAACCTGTTCCCGATGACGTCGAGTCGGATTCCGCACCGATGGTTCGTCGGCCCGTCCTCGGGTGCTGGCCAGTGGACCGCAGGCTTCGGTCCGCCGCCCCACGGAGGCATCGGAGGGGCGGATGGGGGACGACCGATGCTGCCGTTGGACAGATTTGGGCGAGGCACGGTGGCTCCTATGGGGCGGAAGTGAATGAGGATCGGGACAGAAGGCTAGCCTCGCCCACTGACACTGCCAGGCGGTGTCAGTGGCCCGTCGTACTGTCCTCGATGCCGGAGGAGTTCACGCATAGGGCGAGAACCCGTGCCTCCACCCACCGGGGGTGAAGGTCGGCCCGAGATGGTGCCCCGGCAAACCTGAAGGGACCCATGATGTCCGCCGAGAGTCCATGTTATGTCTACGTTCTGCGCAGAAACGATAACCAGCGGATTGTTTACGTCGGCATCGGCGACAACTACAAAAGGGCCGTCGACCCGCACGGCGACAACCCGGCCCTTGCCAAACTCATCATGGCCGGGAAGATCGCCACAGAGACCATGCGTTGCCCCAATCGAGTTACCGCAGAAGCCGTCGAAGCGGCCATGATCAGCGCCTTGTCCATCCCCGGGTCGTTCAACTTGCTGAACCGGATCGCCGGGCACGGTGACGGATTCACACCGTTGGGAGTGCCTTCCGCTGCGGCCGGACGCCGCCTAGTCGATCCGGCATCGTTACCCGAGATCGGACGTGAGGCCGGTGGCATCCTGATCGTCCGCACCGGTGAGACCCGCTTCGTACATGACACTCGCAGCCCTATCGACCCGACCAATATCGACGACAGGGTCGTGGCCGCGGCGGTGCGCGGGGTCTGGCAGATCCCACAACACACCATCGACAACTGGGCCGCCGGCACCCCCGATCGCCCCCGGATCCTTGCCGGACTATCCGGGCCCAAACACGACCGGTACATCTGCGCGGCAATGGAAATCGACCACACCGGCTGGGGTCGCGTCACCACCGGAGACTCACTCAAGACGATTCCCCTCGTCGGAGAGCTCCCACTCGCTCACACGTTAGAGGGTGAGGGAGACTCAACCGCTGCCGATCTGACCGGGGTCGATGTCGATGCAGCGCAGCTGCGAGGGCGCCGGATCAGCGCCGACGTGACCTTCTCGTCGGTTCCGTCCGGGTACTGGATCTGGGTCGGTCCGGACGGAACAGTCCACTTCCATCAGCCGCACCACTCACGCCGCTAGAGATAGGGGTCTCCGTAGTTTCCACCGGAATCCGGGTGGAAACTACGGAGTGAACCGTCCCGCGATGGTGCAAGGCAAAAGGCTCTTGCTTGGACCGGCCTAGGCGTCGAGTTCGCTCATCTTGCGCCGGAGCCGCGCGGCCTGCTTCTCCGCCCGCGCGGCCACCGCTTCGGCTCCTCGCTGCTGTCGAGTGAGTTCTCTGGCGGCACGTGCTTGCTCATTCCATGTGGCAATATATCGGTCCTGCAAATACCTCTGTCCCGTAGCTACATTGATGTAGGAGTGACGGCTATCTAGCATGTCCATCACGTCAAGCCGTTTTTTTATCTCGCGATCAAGCGCGTGCGCTCGCTGCCAACACTCCTGCGCTTTGCATTCGGCTTTGTCTAGCCTCGCACGGAGTTTCGCTTTCTGCTCTTGCTGAGCTGGAACATATTGCTCAGCGTAGATCTGGCTGTTGGCGTAGACGGCGCCAAGTAGATGCGTGGGTGGCGAATGGTAGTTGGTCGGGTCGGGGACCTGATAGACGGCGCCGCCATTCAAGCAGGTGAGATCGCTGACTGAGTTGCTTGGGCTTAGATGGAGGGTCCCGCCATCCACGACCACCCGCCCGAGTGACGAGCCGTAGGCCCAGGTCGTAGTGCCAGGACCGACAAGGACGTGGGGCCGGTTGTGCGTTCGGGCCGGGGACGTGACCACGACGTTTTGCAGTCGGAGCGTGGAGCCCGAGCCGCTGACGTGAACCGCGAGGGCAGGCTTGCCGAATTTGGAGCACTCGATCGTGCAGTTGCTGAGGGAAGAGGTGCCTTGGAACGTGAGCCGTCCGCCGGTGAGGATCGCTCGCTCAGGACTTCCGGCACCCCTGATCGCAAGGCTGACGTACTTGTCGGCGCCGAAGTAGTACTTTCCTTCAGCGAGGGTGATCTGGTCGCCGGGCTTGGCCTGTGCCGCTACCAGTTGAAGTTCGGCAGTCAGGGCAGTCGTCTTGACGAGCCCTTCCTTGCGATTCGCAGCCTTTCCCACGGCATGTGTTGCCATTAAGCGGTTCGTCCCCCGAGAGCGTCAATTTACAATCTCACATGCGTGTCGGATTCGCCCTCACAGCTGACGGGCGTGAAGCTGACTGACTCGACGAACGCTCCACGGCCCGCTACGGAGCTGCCGTCCCGAAATCGAACGGTTCCGGGACACCATCGTCACTGCCGCGGTGGTCGCGGCGTGGTCTGGAACTTCGGTGCCCTGAAAACCTGTTCTGCCAGGTCTTCGCGGTCAGGAGGGGAGCTGATTGTCGGCTGACTCGCTCCGACGAGCTTCGCTAGTCGGACCTGCGTGTAGTCGCACCGCAGTCGCGTAGTTGGTGCAGACACCGCAGGCGTTAGATATGGGCTGCGGTTTGGCGGTCTTTCCCGCGGCGCAATTCGGCAACGAGCTGTTCTGGGTCGCGCATCTCTTCTATCGGTGATCTGATACTCCCGGGTGGACGAGGGCTGGTTTTTTCGAGATGCGCTGGTCGAGACTCCGAAGTCTGCCTTGGACGGAAGCTCTGGATTATCGGAAATCCAATCACGCGGCGCACGCCTACACCGGGAAGCGCGGCGACGAGGTGGCAGGGTGTCGCGGTGACCGGGTCGTTCTGGGCGTGACAGCAGGGTGGCGGGCATAGGCTGATCCGTATCGTTCGGCCGCCACCGGTGTTCGGGACGCGGGGTGGGCCGTGTCCGGGAGGTGCACGGATGACACGACAGCTACGACGAGCACTCGTCGCCGGGGTCGGGGCCGGGATCGTGGTGCTCGCGGCGGGCGGGCCGGTGGCTGCCGCGCCGGTCGACACCGTCTTCCCGATTCCCCTCGCCGGAGTGGGGATCGTCGTGCCGGGCCTGCCGAGTGCGGGCGCCGGCTACCTGATCGCCGGCACCGACACCGCGATGCCGGGCGTCACCCGGTTCCGGCCCGCCGGCATCTACTGCTGCGTCGTCATTCATTGGCGCAACCTCTCGACCGGTATGGCCGACTCCGTGTACCTCGGGTATCCGAGCGTCGACGCCTACACCGGGCCTGGTGTCGTGGTCGCCACCGTCACGCCGCCACCCGTGACGCCCGGGTACACGCCCGTGGCGATACTTCCGGGTGCCGGGATCTGGACGGTTCCCTGACCGCTCACCAGCGGCGACTCGGACTGCGATCGCCGATACGGCCCCAGGACACCTCCGCCGGCCCGGGGTGCCTCGGACCGAACCGATACCTGGTGGCGTCCGGGCGGGGCCACGCTCCTCCGCGTTCCGACGGCCGATCATTCAACGGCTGGCAGAGGGGGCTCACGCCCGGACGAGTCGACGGTACGCGCCGACGACGCCGCACCGCACATTCATGCGGCCGCCCCGCGGGATCTGCTGCCGATCGGACTTTCAGGCCGGCTGGGGCACGGCATGTTTCGGGCGGCGACGCCGCAGCGCCACGGGCATGGACCGGATACTTGGCTGGCGGCAGCGGCGGGGCCGAGGAGCAGCCCTGCGCGCCCGACCATGTCGGTGCCCTGGTCCACCATGTCCTGCATGACCGATGACTCTCCGGCAACACCGAGCCTTCCAGGCAGCGATGATGTGGCCGTCACCTCCGATGCCTGGTCACAGATCATGTCGCATATGCCGCCGACCGAGGATCGCCGCGCACGCGAGCGGGAGATCGCGGCCCGACGGCAGCGAGGGGTGGAGGAACTCCTCGCCGAGGGTCGGTATCCGACGACTCCGCTGCGTTTCGTGAAGCGGATCGAATCGCCGTCACCCGGAATGGAGATCGTCGAAGCCTTCCCCCGCTACGACGGGGYCATGGTCGTCGACTGGCGTGACGATACCGGTCACCGGGTGATCACTGTTGAAACCGAGGTGGACTCGATGTCCGGCATCTCGGAATCGAGCTTCCCGGAGGACGTGGACTACATCGTGCCGATGCCCGGGGGCAACTGGCTGGGGACGCAGGTGCGTGTGCAGGAACCCGACGACGACGATGTCCCGGTCACCGCGTGGGTACTCTCACCGCACGGTGAGGTCGTGGCCAGCGGATGCTTCGGTGACGCCTCTCTCCGCCCCGTGGTCGGCGCGGCGGGGCAGATCTGGGTCACCTACTTCGACGAGAAACCGTTCCGGGGATGCGACGGTGCCTGGTACCGGACCGAGGACGATCGGTGGGAGCTGATCGAGGGATCGGTGATCCGACTCGACGACGTCGCCGAGAACAGTGGATACGGTCGCTACACYGCCRGCTACACCGGAATGACGGTGTACGACACCAACCTCGAGGTGATCGACCGTCACACGGGAACCGACATCGTCGAGGTCTACGCCACACACACCGACGGAACCCGATTCTGGTACGTCGGCTACCCGGACTGGGTGATCGACAGCCACGGGCCCGATGGCCAGCGACGGCCGATCCCCGACCCCATCTACAAGGGCGCGCCCCTGATCGCGTCGGGTGATCAGCTCGCCCGATTCGGCGGCGGCGGGCCACACCGTGACTCGCTGTTCGTGCGGCGCCCCGGCGAGGCAGATGCCATCAGCATCGTCACCTTCCCCGACGGCCGGCCCCTCGAACAGGGCGACATCGCGACGTGGGGCCCGTACCTGCACTACTTCAACGGGCCCGACTGGTATGTGACGACGGTGTTCACCGACGATCACCGCCCCTGAAATCGGAATTGAACTCACCAGCCACCGATTCGCGGCGGATCCGACCGGACGAGTACTGGTATCGGGTGACGTCGGCCGTCGCTTCTTTGACCGCCGGCAGCCGGGCTCTTCCCGTTCAGCGTGCGTTGATCCGTTCCTGAAGCCGGCCGGAGTCGATCAACGACCGCAGGACGCAGCGGTCGAGATTACGGAACCGGGGTTCCCGGAGTACTCGCCGAAAATCGGGCGGGGTATCAAATCTGCCCCTGGTCATGTCCCGCGCGAACGGAGGAAACATGGGCCAGTACCACTCGCTGATCAACGTCGACACCAAGGAGTATCTCCAGCCGGCCTCCGTCGGTGGGGACGCGAAGTTCGGTGGACTGTCGAACTGGCGTTTCTCCGTCGGGTTCTGCCTCGCACTTCTGATCGCCCCGCGGGGCCCCTGGCACGGTAGCCGCTTGGTGGTCGTCGGGGACTACGCAACCGACGGCGAGATGGAGCCACAGTTCCGGGCATCGACGCTCTACGACGGACGTCTCGAGCCCGAGAACGGATTTCGTTCCATCGAAGTGGAAGCGCGGGCGCTCGCGGAGGCCACCGGTGCCGTCTCGTATTCGGATGTCTCCGAGCCGTTCTACGGCTGCTGCGATGCAGTCAGCGAACCGAACGACGGCTGGATACCAGAGCCCGGACCCGAGATGGTGGTGGTGATCATTTCCCGCCGGGAGATGATTGATCCGCTGTGCTTCGGCGACGGACCGTCGCTGCTGGAATTCGGCCCCACCGGACATGGCGGTGTCATGACAGCAACCCTGACCGCACTCTCGGTCTCCACGGGTCGGGACGGTAGCTGGGGCTACGCCCCAGGCAGGGTCGCCATCGTCCATAGGGAGGACAGCACCGGTTTCACGGACATATCGGCTCGTCTTCGCGACGCATGGTCGGATCAGTTCGAATACCGGATCGGATCCGACGGCACAGTGACCAGGTTCTTCGCCCGCGGGGATCGTCCGGTTCCCGTGATCTGCAGTCGACCGGACAGGCCGTGACGACGATGCGCAGTCCCCGGCATCGGCGCAGGGTTCCCGCCGGCAGCAGCCCGAGCCCGTCGTTTACGGCCGCCGATAAGGCGCTCTTATGTCAGGTGCGAAGGCGCGCGAAGGTTGTTCGGTGCTGCTCGCGGATGGGCGTCGGTGGCGGCATCTACGATCACGCTATTCGCCCGAAACGGTCGGGCGTCAGGGTGGGGAGTCCTTTTCGATGACAGAGCCGTACGTGTCTTCTGAGCAGCCCACGCCGTCGGGCACCCGTATGTCGGGTCGACGTGTGGGGAGCATTCTGACTTTGGCGGCCGCGGTCCTGCTGGTCCTCATCTCGGTGCCGCTGATGTTCACGACGATGCGCACCGAGGGCGGCAACTGTGGAACTGTCTGGGCGGCGTCGGATACGTGGACGTTCAAGTCCACCTACGACGGGCCTGAAGGGTATTTCCGCAGCAGCCGATCTCCCGAGGCATCCGTTCGTGCCGCGGTCAACGACTTGTGGGCGGACATGCAGCGTGGTTCCGATGTGTACGACGCCTGCGAGAGCCTGCACGAAGATCGACGGACGTTGCTCTTCGTGCTGAGTGGGATGACGGTGGTGTTCCTCGGTGTCGGTGGCGGATTGTGGATGGTTGACCGGCGCAGAAGCTAGCGTGTTCCCGACCCTGGTTTCCTCCCGGTGACCACTGCCCATGCAATGACGGGGTCAGATCCGAATCTGCAGGCATCGACGCCGAGCTGAAGTGGGTCCAGGCAGGGAGAACGCCACTCGTGTAGGGCGGTGCTTGTCGGGGGTGCAGCAGTTGCTCGGCAACGTTCACCCGTCAACTTGGATGATCGGTTCGGCGCTGCTCATTGGTGCGGGATCTCAGGAAAGCGGGTCAGGGTGTCGGGTTCGGTTCACGACGTTATCGAGGCGGTCCGTCAGGCACCGGCGAACTCGGAGCGCGGCACCGAGTTCGAGTAGTTGATGGTCCGCTACTTCCAGTTGGACCGGATGCTGTCGCAGCAGTACGACGAGGTGTGGCGGTGGATCGACTGGCCGGGCCGCGACGGCAAGCCGGACACCGGGATCGACATGGTCGCGCGAGAGCGTGACACCGGCGCGTACACGGCGGTCCAGTGCAAGTTCTACGAACCGACCCACACGCTCGCGAAGGGCGATATCGATTCGTTCTTCACCGCGTCGGGGAAGAAGCCGTTCACGAACCGGGTGATCATCTCCACCACCGACTGGTGGTGCCGCAACGCCGAGGACGCCCTCGAGGACCAGACGACCCCGGTGCAGCGGATCGGGTTGGCTGAGATCGCCGAGTCGCCGATCGACTGGGACATCTCGTGGCCAGCCGGTGAGCTGCACGTCGAGCTGTCGGAGGCGAAGCGGCACTATCCGCGCCTGCACCAGCAGGCATATAAATCGAGCAGGGTTGCACTTGCAAGCAACCTCGAACGAATGATCACCGTCTACAACCGCGCCATGCCAACAGATACGGGGTGCGATCCGCAGACGACGACTGGACCCTCGAGTAATCAGCTGGAGCCGAGGATGGCGAAAGCTGGCCGCGAAGGGAACCCAGCTGGTCTTCGATCATGAGGCAGTTACAACTGCTTCGTACCGCCCGTTTTTCAAGCAGCACGTCTACTTCGACAAGCAACTGAACGAGTACGGGACTGCCCCGAGTTCAGTTGACTTGACCTGCCCCAGGGTTTCTTATCCGTTTCGGTGTGAAGATCGAGCCGTGCGATCTCGGTGCGTGACTCCAACGGCGCCGAATCGACTCGGGTGCGCGCAGCCCCGACCGCGGATCAGCGGCTCGCGACGATGTCGCACGGGTCATCGCAGGCAGGCCCGCGGACGTGATGCTCACCCACGACGCCCCGGACGCCCGTGGCGGACCCCGGCTGTGCACTCCGTGTGTGCGGGTAATCCAGGAGGCTGGTCGACGATGGCGCTCGCTTACGCGGCGATCGGCCGGCGCCGGCTGACCGTGGCCGCCCGTGCGGTGCAGCCGAAACTGCTGGTGCACGGGCACTACCACCTCGCTGATGAGGCGGTAGTCGAAGCGCCGGGTGGTTCATGTCGGGTGATCAGCCTTAACTGCGAAGGCCGACGCGGAAACCTCCGCTTCCTCGATCTTTCTACGCTGGAGTCCGTTCCGGCCGACGACCGAAAAGGGCTCTGACCAGGACGTGTTCCGGTTTCGCGCAGGAAATCGAGAAGGCCGCAGCCGTAGGCTGCGCCCGCGTGCCGCCGAGCCGGTGAGGGAAGGGCCCTGGAGGATCTGGGCTGATTGAGAGTTGAAGCACAGTTGCCGCGCGCTGCGGCGCTGGTGGCTAGGGTCGGCTGCGCGGTGCCCGGGCTCATCCCCGACTGTGYTCGGGCACCGCGTTGCACGAAGGGCGTCCCACCCCCGACGAATGGGAAGACCTCGGCTGAGATCATCCCAAGATCAACGTTGCATCTACGTTGGGACCGGCCGCCCCGACCCGGACAAGCAAATGCCCCACGCCCCCGGTGGCCGGCGTCTCCAACGATGACCGGTGGAGGCATGGCCACCTGTACCTGGGCGTCACTCATCACCGCGTCGGCCCGACATGGTTCTGACCTCGGCGCGTGGGGTGTATGCCCGTACCGGTGGCCGGGTCGATCTGGACCGCGTCGAAGCGAATGCGTGGGGGCTGGCGATGGCTTCCGCCGACTTCGGAGGACGTCGAGCGCGAGCCCTTCGACTCTGTCGCCCATTGCGGACTGCTGTACGAGAACCAGCTGTTCGACAAGAAGGTTCGAGCACGAGGCAAGATATAAGCCGTGAACTGGGTAGCGGCCTCAGATGCCAAGGGCGCCCACACACTCAGCAGGAGAGACCTGAAACGGCCAGTGGATGACCTTGCGGTGGCCCGAGTCACCAAGTTCATCTCGAACGTGGTGAACGACAAGTTGGGCAGTCGCCTGGAGAATCCGTATCAGGACTTCACACTGGCGGATCTGGGGACCGAGGAGGATTGGTCTCAGATCCTCACTCTCGGCTTGGCTCCCTACCTGGCCGAGCTGATCGCGCAGACCTGCGTGTCAGGTTTGGACGAGAAGTACCCCGGGATGTCCGCCGTCCGGCGCAGATGAGCAGTATCGGCAATCTCCCACCGGAGTTTCTCGGCTTCGACTTTGATCCCGAGCCTGAGCACCTGGCTCTGGCGGCAGAGATGTTCGACGCCGCGTTGCAGCAGACGGGGACCGAGCAGGTCAAGGCGAAGATCGAGCGGCTCGACGGAGATGGCCAGGCCAACGTAATCCTGAACGCAGTCGGAATGTTTACTGTGCTGGTCAAGCTGTTTGATCAGCTGTCGACTGGAATCCCAGGCTGACGCCCAAGCACACTGTGGTCGGTCACCGAACGCGCGGCTGGGGTTCCCGCTGACGGTGGTTATCGAGCGACGTCGCCATCGGCGGTCRGCATCACACGCGGCCGGCCGCGGCCCGAGTGGTGCATCCAGCTCACGAGTCAGTCCATGCGGGCAGGCGACGATCTTCGGTCTTGCCGGGGCGCTCGCCATCGACATCGCAGCCCGGGCGGCCGGGATGTCGGTCAGACAGCTCTTCGTCCTGCTCACGGTGGCGCTGTTCATCGCGAGCGCCATCGCCACCGGAAGTGCCCTGTTGGCCACCCGGAATCGCTTCCGGGCGCGGTGACCGAGACTCGCGCAGGGTCGCTGCCGCATTCGTTCGTGTCGCCAGTGTTGGGTACGGTCCCATCGGTTTACTGGCTGGTTCGGTGAGGAGGACAGATGGCGTGGAGTGAGCACGAGATCGACGAGGTGCTCGAGCAGGCGATCCGCACTCTCCGGGGTAGCGGCGACACCGAAGGCGGTGTGTACCTGACCGTGCCGGCCGCCGAGCTCTCGAAAGAGAACATGAACGTCCTCGGCGACCTCATCATCGAACACGCCAGCTGCCAAACCGATCCCGACTACACCGGATCGAGCGCCGACGTCGCAGGCACCGGGCACGCGTTCACCATCATCGACCACCACGCCACCGCCGACGACGGCGTCGAATACACCGCGACCTTCGTCGACGTCACCGATACAGCCGTGGAAGTCAGCGCGCTCGATGGATGACGGTGCCGACACCGGAAGCCACCCGGTGCCCGCCAGCCCCCACACGCCTGTGTCAGCGGGCCCGGTGGGCGACGGCCGCAGCAGAGATGAGCGTGACTACCGTGTGTCGATTCGTGGCGGCATCCTGATCATCCTCGCAGCGTTCGCCGTGGTCTATCCGATGAACAGCACCGGCTGCTATCAGATCCCGGCGATTGCCGCCGCGTTCATCGTTGTGTTCGCGTGCGCGTTGCTCTCCGAGAGGACCTGGCGTCGAGCCTGCGCGATGATCAGCCGAGGCGCTGCCGCGGTCGGGTTCACGCGCCCGGCTACCGGCTGGGCGATGACGGCAGTTCTCATCGCGATCGCGTGGCTTGTGCAGGTACTCCTCATGGCCGGCGTCTTGGCATTCGATGCCGGTGAACTCACGATGGCGCAGCAGGAGGCGAACGACGCCCGTACGGAGGCGGCAACATCCGGCGGGCTGGTTGGCGCGCTCGCTTTTTCGTTCATCTCCACGGCCCTACCGGAAGAGCTCGTGTTCCGTGGCCCCGTACTGCTCGCCCAGCGTTATGCGTCCCATCGCGCTTGGGTGCTCCCGGGGGTGACCGTCAGCGTCATCGTTCGATTCGGACTGGCCCACTACAAGATCGGGTGGGGCAACGTCATCAGCGCTGGCAGCGGAGCCGCCGTCCTCACAGCGTTGGCCTTACGCACGTGGTCGATCTGGCCGCCGATCCTCGCTCACGGAATCTTCAACGCGGCAATCGTTGCCTTGGGCTGAGCGCCTGCGATATCGAGCGCGTCGCGGCTGTACCTGTGCCGGCGGTGGCCGCGGAGCCGAATCGCGGACCGGATGTCGCGTTGGAATACCGACCGGTAAGTTCCTAATGTCCGGTCTGGTTGTCCGGGCGCTGTTGATTTTGGATTGGGAGGATCCCCCTGATGGCTCGTCGTATCGTCGCCACCACCTTGTTGACCGGAGCAGCCCTCGCTGCCGCGCTCGTCCAGCCCGCCGCCGCRGGAGCAGTAAGCGATATCCCCGGAGGGCTGAACTACCCGGTCGTCTACAACATCCACGTSGAYCACAATCTCGGTGTCGCCGCGCAGCGCAGCGGTCTCCCGCAGGCGCTGCACGCCGCCGACATCCGTGTCCCGATTCCGGGCTGGGAGCTCGTCATCAACAACCACGCGTGGGCGACCGACGAGGCCACCCGCTACGCCGCCGCCGCGCCGAATCACTGCGCAGACATCGCGCTGCGCGCGAATGGTGCACGCTCGTACGTTCAGGCCGACACCTACCCCTGCTGGCGAATGGTGCACGCTCGTACGTTCAGGCCGACACCTACCCCTGCTGACAGTTCCAACGGCCGGCCGCGGCGCAGC
>NZ_JBFRDL010000072.1:0-18067 GCF_052113525.1 Rhodococcus sp. TAF43 | reverse complement strand
CTACGCACGAACCTACCGGTCCGACCAGACCCGCTCGGCGACCTACCAGCAATGGCTACACCACTACAATCACCACCGACCCCACACCGGGATCGGAGGCCAGTCACCGATCGACCGTGTCGGCGTCCACAACGTCCCCGGGAACTACACCTAGCCGGCTCCGCACACGGTCGCCGGCTACGACCCGTCCGGCGTCGTCGCCCAGGACGGGCGCCAGGTCGCCTCCGGAAGCGGCGCCAGGCTTCCGAAGTGGTCGATGATCTTCCGCAGCCCGGGATGCGGATTCGACCTCGGGAGGATGAGCGAGAGTGGGTACGCGAGTGTCGGATTCACGATCGGTATGCGGCGTAGGTCGTGGTTCGTCGGCCAGATGTACCGGTCGCGTGACCCGACAAGAGTGGCCACGTCGGCGGAGTCCGCGAGGGTGTCCAAGAATACCTCGTCGCCGAAGTGCGGGCCGGCGGCGTCGATGCTGAGGTCGAATTCGGTGACGAGCTGGTCGTAGAACACCGCCCATTCGGTGCGCGGCGCGATACCCGGTACCCAGATCCGATGCCGGTGCAGCTGCGGTGGCGTCAGTCTTCGTGCGGCAGCGAGAGGATGCCTCGGGCCGACGAGGAGTTCCAGCGGGGAGTCGAACGCGTGGATCATCTGCACATCGCGCGGCAACGTTGCGGGATCGGTGACCGAGCGGAACGAGGCGTCGATCTCGCCGGCTTCGACGGCGGCCACCGCCACGCGGGGGTCGTTGACCTTGAGGGTCACCACGTCGAGATCGACGTCAGGATGCGACCGCCAATAGTCGTGCAGGATGACTGCCTGCGCGGATCGCAGGCCGAGGACGTCGATCCGAAGGGCCCGCGAGCCCGGCCTGACCGCGGCGACGGCGCGCTCGACACCCGTGACGATGCTTCGTGCGTGCGGGAGGAACGCCTGTCCGTCGAGTGTCAGCTCGACCCCGCGGGCGGTACGCGTGAACAGCCGGACCTCCAGCTCCCGCTCCAGGGCCGCAATCCGTTTCGAGACGGCCTGTTGCGTCACACCCAGCTCGTTGGCCGCGTGTTGCAGCTGTCCGAGCTCGGCCGCCCGGACGAACGATCGCACTGCCTCGGTATCCATCGGCCCAGCGTATGCATGTCCAACCGATGGTTGTGGCGCGCCGGAGAACCAGTTGTTTGATCCAGCACCGACAGGGCTGATGTGATCCGGCAGACCAAAGCGTCAGTTGTTGCGAAGGAGTCGCATGCGCGCGCAATCGGGGCGCAGCTTCGGCTGGCTGTGGGCGTCCTACGCCGTCAGCACATACGGCACGTGGATCGCGTTCGGCGCGTTCCCGCTCATCGCGGTGCAAGTGCTGCACTCGCCGGCATTCGCCGTCTCGCTCCTCGAGGCGGCCGGGCTCACCGTCGCGGCGATCGTGGCCGTCCCGCTCGGGCCGTGGGTCGAACACCGGGCCAAACGGCCGGTGATGATCGCGACGGACCTGGCCCGGTTCCTCGCGATGGCGAGCGTTCCGGTCGCGTACTTCCTCGGCCTACTGACCTACGGCCAACTGCTGGTCGTCTCGGTCGTCTCCGGCACCTCGAGCATCGTATTCACCGCCGCCTCCGGCGCGTACCTCAAACACCTCGTCCACAGAGATCAACTTCTTGTGGCGAACGGAAGATTCGAAGGCACGAGCTGGGTAGCGACCGCGGCAGGGCCACCCCTGGGCGGAGCGCTCGTCGGGCTCCTCGGCCCGGTCGTCACCGTCGCCGCCGACGCCCTCAGCTTTCTGCTGTCGGCGCTCGGGGTCCTCCGCATCCGTGGCGACGACGTCGCGGCCCCCCGCGCCGCGGCCACCGGATTGCGCGCCACCGACCTTCTGGACGGCTGGCGGTTCATCCTCCACGACCGCGCACTGCGGCGCCTGTTCCTCAACTCGATCCTGGTAAGCGGCCTGATCATGGCCACCGTCCCGCTCCTGGCCGTCCTCCTGCTGGGCGAATACCACTTCCCGGCCTGGCAATACGGTCTCGCGTTCGGCATCCCGGCGCTCGGTGGGTTCGTGGGTGCCCGCCTCTCCGCGCGCCTCGTCGCCCACTACGGCCGGCACCGGGTCATGATCGTCTCCGGCTGGTTGCGCTCGATCTTCCCGCTCGGCCTCGTCGCCGTCCAACCCGGCATGGCCGGACTCCTCACGGTGATCGTCGTCGAGGGCCTGCTGATCACCTGCATGGGCATCTTCAACCCCGTCAGCGCGACAGAACGCCTGCAGCGCACTCCCGCCGATCACGCCGCTCGGGTCCTCACCGCCTGGAGTGTCAGCAGCAAACTCCTCCAGGCCACCCTGATGGCGATCTGGGGCGGCCTCGCGACACTTACCAACCCGCTCGCGGCGATCACCGTATCCGGCGTGCTCCTGCTCGCGACCCCGCTCCTGCTGCCCACACGGGCACACATGACCGAACCCGAACCCGAACCCGAGGCCGCCGCGCCGGCCGAAGACGTCCGGGCCGGATGACTCACCCCTCCGACGTCGGCGTGTCCGGCCCACTCGTGCCGTGGTTGCGCGCTTCGATGGCCTCGACGGACTTCTTCAACTGCTTCCCCAGGACGCGGGAACCGAAGGCGCCGAGCACGACCGCGAGAAGCCGCCCTCGCAGATTCTTGCCGTCGCGGACCACGACCACGTCCACATCGGTCTCACCGGTGGGCTCCTGAGTGAGGGTGTACACGTGGCCCGAGGCCCCACCCCACAGATTGGAGTCCGTCGTCGTCATCACGACACGATGAGGATCGGTCCAGTCGTAGTGCAGGCGTTCCCAGATACCGCTCGAACCCTCCGTGACGTCGGCATCGTGCGGGCCCTCGCTGTGCACCTCGAGGTAGTTGTCGGCGCTGTTTCCGAACAGGTCACCGCGGCCCGGCCCGAAATCGGTGAGACCGGCAAGGAACTCCTCCGGCGTCGCGGCGGTCTTCTCGTGGAGATGGATCGTAGTCATGGCGTATCCCTCGACACTCGGGTGATCCGCTCCGGTCCCGGAGACCGGGGCGGTGATCTATCCAGCACACCACTCGAGCGGACGTCACGGAAGAGGGCCGATCGGAACCCCGGGACGGGCAGGGCTCCGACCGACGCTCCCGAGCACAAGGGCCGGACACCGTACCCACATCTGCGGCATACTCGGAACTGGCGGCTGAACGGCGGCCGCAAATGGGAGAACGATGGCACAGCCGGCAATTCTCAGCGTCGACGACGATCCGAGCGTCTCCCGCGCCATTGTCCGGGACCTGCGACGCCGCTACGGCGAGAAGTACCGGATCATCCGGGCAGAGTCCGGCGACGAGGCCCTGGCCGCGCTCAAGGAGATCAAGCTGCGCGGCGACCCGGTCGCGGTCCTGCTGGCCGACTACCGGATGCCGGGTATGAGCGGTATCGAGTTCCTCGAACAGGGCATGGACCTGTATCCGGCGGCGAGGCGGGTGCTGCTCACCGCCTATGCCGACACCGATGCGGCGATCGACGCGATCAACGTCGTCGATCTCGACCACTACCTGCTCAAGCCGTGGGATCCGCCCGAGGAAAAGCTGTACCCGGTGCTCGACGCCCTGCTCGACGCCTGGGTGACGTCCGACCGCAAGCCGGTGACCGAGACCAAGGTGGTCGGATACCGGTGGTCGGCACGGTCCTCGGAGGTGCGCGAGTTCCTGGCCCGTAACCAGCTCCCGTACCGGTGGTACATGTCCGATGAACCGGAGGGTGAGCGTCTGCTCGAGGCCGCGGGCGCCGACGGTATGCGGTTGCCGGTGGTGATCACCTCCGAGGGCAGGGCGTTGGTGGAGCCGACCGATTCGGAGCTGGCACACCACGTCGGACTCGCCACCGTCCCCGCGTCGGACTTCTACGACCTCGTCGTCATCGGCGGTGGGCCGGCGGGGCTCGGCGCGGCGGTGTACGGGGCGTCGGAGGGCCTGCGCACCGTGTTGATCGAGCGCACCGCCACCGGCGGGCAGGCCGGGCAGAGTTCCCGGATCGAGAACTACCTCGGCTTCCCGGACGGACTGTCCGGCGCCCAGCTGGCCGACCGGGCGCGCAGGCAGGCCGCCAAGTTCGGCGCCGAGGTGATCACCACCCGTGACGTCGTCGCGCTGGAGGTGAACGGGTCTGCGCGCACCGTCCGGTTCGCCGACGGGGCCACGCTGGACGCACACACCGTCATCCTCGCGACGGGGGTGTCGTATCGGCAGCTGTCGGCACCCGGGCTCAGCGAGTTCACCGGCCGCGGTGTGTACTACGGCTCGGCGGTGACGGAGGCCGCGCGCTGCAGCGACCAGGACGTGTATGTGGTCGGCGGAGCGAACTCCGCGGGGCAGGCGGCGGTCTACCTCGCCCGGGGCGCCCGGTCGGTGACCATCGTGGTGCGTTCCGGCTCGCTCGACGACTCCATGTCGCACTACCTGATTCAGCAGATCCGACAGCATCCGAGGATCACGGTTCGGACGTGCGCGGAAGTGGTCGGCGCGGACGGCGACGACCACCTGGAGCGGATCACTCTGCGCGACAACACTACTGGCCGCACCGAATCTGTCGACGCGCAGTGGCTCTTCCTGTTCATCGGGGCCGCGCCACGCACGGACTGGCTCGACGGCGTCGTGGTGCGCGACGCGAGCGGATACGTCGTCTCCGGACCGGACCTGGTGGTCGACGGCAAACGGCCGCGCGGCTGGGAACTCGAGCGCCTGCCGCACCAGCTGGAGACCAACGTGCCCGGGGTCTTCGCGGCGGGGGACGTGCGCTCCGACTCCGCGAAACGGGTGGCGTCGGCAGTGGGAGAAGGAGCTATGGCAGTGATGCTCGTCCATCGATACCTGGCCAAGCCGTGAACGCCGGGCCGGCGTGCACGCCGGAGGAACTGCGGACGCTTTTCCTCTTCGAGAAGCTCGACGCCGATCAACTCGAACAGCTGTGCCGCGCCGGGCGCATCGAGGTGATCGAGCCGGGCCCGGTGTACCGCGAGGGCGCCCCGGCGACCTGCTTCTATGTGCTCATCGAGGGGGAGGTGGTGCTCACGAAACTGTCCGGCGGCCAGGACGTGGAGATGGTGCGAACCTCGCACCGCGGCGCGTATTCGGGCGCGTGGACCGCCTACATGGGCGACCGGGTGCCGCAGGTCTACGGCACGTCGATGACCGTGCCCGAGCGCTCCACCTTCTTCGTCCTGGACGCCGACGATTTCGCCCGTTTCATGGCGGAATGGTTCCCGATGGCGCTTCATCTGCTCGAGGGGCTGTTCTTCGGCAACCAGAGCTCCCGCGAGATCATCGCCCAGCGCGAGCGACTGCTCGCCCTGGGCTCCCTGTCCGCCGGGCTGACGCACGAGCTGAACAACCCGGCAGCGGCCGCGGTCCGGGCGACGGCGTCGCTCCGAGACCGGGTCGCCGGCATGCGACACAAGCTGGGAATCATCGCCTCCGGGGCCTACGAGCCGGCAACCCTCAACGCGCTCATCAGAATTCAGGAAGAGGCGGTGGACCTGGTCGCCAAGGCTCCGGTGCTGAGCCCACTCGAGGAATCGGACCGCGAGGACGCGCTCGGCGGGTGGCTGGAGGATCACGGCATCGCCGGCGGCTGGAATCTCGCGCCGAGCTTCGTGCAGGCCGGGCTCGACGTCGCCTGGCTCGAGCGGGTCGCCGCGGAGGTCGAGCCGTCGATCCTCGGCGGCGCAGTCAACTGGCTGAACTACACCATCGAGTCCGAGTTGCTGATGGACGAGATCGCGGACTCCACCGCCCGGATCACCGCCCTCGTCGGCGCAGCGAAGCAGTACTCACAGATGGACCGAGCCCCGTTTCAAGTCTCGGATGTACACGAATTGCTCGACAGCACACTGGTCATGCTCAGCCGGAAGATCGGCGGCGGCAGCGGCATCGAAGTGGTCAAGAGCTACGACCGCGCCCTGCCGCCCGTTCCTGCGTACGCTGCCGAACTCAACCAGGTCTGGACCAATCTCATCGACAACGCCGTCAGTGCCATGGACGGCCGCGGCACCCTCACCATCCGCACCTACCGGGACGGCGACTGCCTGGCCGTGGCAATCGGAGACACCGGCCCGGGCATCCCCGAGGATATCCGCGGCCGCATCTTCGAGCCGTTCTTCACGACGAAACCGGTCGGTGAGGGCACCGGGCTCGGACTCGACATCTCGTGGCGGATCGTCGACAAACATCGGGGCGACATCCGCGTGGAATCACAGCCGGGGCATACCGAATTCGTGGTCCGCCTTCCGCTGGCCGGTCCGGAGGGAGATCACGATGGATGATCTCGTCGGACTCGAGGCTCCGCCGCGGTAGGCGTCCGGCGTCAACCCATCTCGGCGTGCCGGTAGCACCAACGCCACGCCTCGCCCGGCTCGTGCGATCGCATGACGGGGTGTCCCGTCTGCTCGAAATGCGCAGTCGCGTGCCGGTGGGGGCTCGAGTCGCAGCATCCGACGTGCCCGCAGGTGAGGCAGAGCCGCAGGTGCGCCCAGTTCTGTTCGCCGAGCGCCTCGCATTCCTCACAGAGGCCGGGCGTGCGCGGCTCCGGGTCCGGTCCGGTGGCCGCCGCGAGTTCGTCGCAGGGTCCGGCCGCAGCCGGACCCGGGGATCCGACACCAATGTGGTCAGCCGCGCGTCGGAGAACTCTCTTCATCACCTCCCATCCTGCATGCTGCAGGGTGGGATATCTACACCCGACCGCAGGAGGACGCCGTGAACGTGGCCCTGCTCGCCGTCGCGGTGGCGGCGCTGCTCACCGCCGCCGTCGCACGACGCCTGAACTGGTCGGCGCCGCTGTTGCTGGTCCCGGTCGGACTGGCCGGGTCGCAGATCCCCGGACTCCCCGACACCGCGTTCGACCCCGATCTCGTGTTGTTCGCGGTACTGCCGCCGCTGCTCTACTCGGCCGCACTCGACAGTTCCTCGCTTGCGCTGCGCCGCAATGCGCGCGCGATCGGGCTGCTCGCAATCGGGCTGCCGCTCGCCACCACCGCCGTTGTCGGGGTGGTCGCGTACCTCACCATTCCCCAGTTTCCCCTCGCCGCCGCGCTGGTGCTCGGGGCGGTCGTCGCGCCGCCGGATGCGGTGTCCGCCAGCGCGATCGGACGACGCCTCGGCCTACCCCGCCGGATCATGACCCTGCTCGGCGGCGAGAGCCTGCTCAACGACGCGACCGCGCTCACCGCCTACCGTGTCGCGCTCGCCGCAGCGGTCGGCACCGGCGTGACCCTGCTGGAGGGGGCGCGCACCTTCCTCGGTGCCGCGATCGGCGGCACGCTGATCGGCCTCGGGGTAGGGATCGTCGTCGCCGCGATCCGGTCCCGGCTCGCGGATCCGGTGATGGAGAGCGCGATCGGGCTACTCGTCCCCTTCGTCGCATACCTGGCGGCCGAGCAGGTGCACAGCTCCGGGGTGATCGCGGTCGTGGTCGCCGGCCTGTATCTGGGCCAGCGGTCGACCCGCGCCGGCTACGCGACCCGCTTGCAGGACACCGCGGTGTGGAAGGCCGTCGACGTCGTCCTCGAATCGTTCGTCTTCCTACTGATCGGGCTGCAGTTGCCGAGCGTGGTGCAGGGACTCCACGGCCGCAGTGTGGCCGAAGTCGTCGGCGCCTCCCTTGCCGTGCTCGTCGCGGTGATCGCCGTCCGGTTGCTGTGGGTCTACCCCGCGACCTACTTCCCCCGGTTGCTGTCCGCGCGGATCCGCGAGCGGGAGCCGGCACCGCCTCCCCGAGGGGTGTTCGTGGTCGCATGGTCCGGCATGCGCGGTGTGGTCTCGCTGGCCGCGGCGTTCGCGATCCCGCTGACCGTCAATTCGGGCGGCCCCTTCCCTGGACGCGACATGATCCTGTTCATCACCTTCGCTGTCGTGGTCGGCACCCTGCTCCTGCACGGCTTGACCCTGCCGTGGCTGATCACCCGGTGGGGAGTCGACAACGAAGAAGAACGCCGCAAGGACGCGCTGGCACTGGCCGCCGCGCAGGACAAGGCAGCACGCGCCGCAACGGAGGTGCTCGACAGCCTGGTGGCGAACACCGACGGGGACCCCGCCGCCGTCCGCGAGCGAGCCGCGGAGATCCTGCGCACCTGGAGCGAGCACCGCGCCCACGCCGCGTGGGAACGGCTCGGGCGCAGCGAAGCCGAGTTGGGGGAGAGCCCGTCCGCCGCGTTCCGCGCACTGCGCCTGCAGATGCTCGAGACCGAGCGGAACGTCTTCCTCGCAGAGCGCGACAGCGGACGAATAGACGACGAGGTACTGCGACAGGTGCTGCGCGAACTCGACCTCGAGGAGGCAACCCTCAACCGGGAGTGAGCCGTTGTGGGGCGACTCGTCAGCGCCCTGCGGTGGACGTCACGAAATCGGTGTCCGCACGGCACAACACGGCATTGCATGCGTTGCAGGTGTACTGGGGTTCGAGGAGGTGCTCGCCCGCGCTGTGCACGATGGTCAGGCCGGACCGTCCATTCTCGGACAGATGCCGCGCCGCCCACGCGTTGAGTGCGGCGAACACGGGAAAGAAGTCGAGGCTCTTGGGCGTGGTGCGGTACTCCTGCCGTCGCGCGCCGTCCACGATCGGCGCGCGGACCAGCATCCCGTTGTCGATGAAATACGCGAGGCGGTCGGTCAGGGTGACCGGCGAGATCGATCCGAGCCGGTCCTGCAAGTCGCCGAATCGGCGGTTGCCCTCGAGTAGGGCGGCGAGCAGGAAGGTCGACCAGCGATCGGCGAGCACACTGGTGGAGTCCATCCCCGACGCGTCACCCTTCGCCGTGCGCCGGGACCGGCGGTCGGCGACGTCGACGAGGAGCGGCGCATCGACCTCGGTCCGCACGTCGCGGGCCGTCACCCCGATCGCCTGGCACCCGCCGCACCCGAACACCGGGGTGATGACGTGCCCGCACGTCAGGTGGCGAAGTTGTGTGGTCGGTTGGGCGGGTGCCCACGGCGCCCAGTGGCGGTCCCAGCTCCACAACGCGACGAAGACTTGCCACAGGTCGCCGCCGAGATCGGTGAGACGGTATTCGTTACGCGGCGGCGCGGTCGAGTACGGATGCGCGTCGAGGATCCCGTCGTCGATCAGCCGACCCAGGCGATGCGAGAGGACTGCGTCCGAGATCCCGAGCTGGTCACGCAGTTGCGCAAAGCGCTCGACACCGGCGAAGACGGCCCGCATGATCTGCAGATTCCATCTGTCACCCACGATGAGCAGAGCGCGCCCCAGCGCGGACGACGCCGGGTCGGCCGGTGGCTCCGCGGGGCGCGGCGGGACGGTGGACATGCCGTCCATCATCGCAAACAGCGTCGGTCCGGGCGCAGTGGCGTTGCACCCCACCTCTCCACACATTCAACTTCTCATCGAGAAGTGATTCGTTCGACAGGAGACACCCCCAGATGGGGATCTCATTGCCATTGGCCGTTACCTGCATTGCACTGCTGCATGATTCACCAGAGCCACTGCCGGTTCCAGTAACTCTGCATCTTGTAGTGATGGCGGCGCGAGGCTAGCCTGAGATGCGACGCCGGCGCGCGTCGACACCCGAGCGTGCCGAGATCGGCTACCGGTCCACCGGCGGCGATATCCACCGGCCTCGCCGTGGACCTGGCCGGGCGCCCATCCCATCCACGCGTCGTGCGGCATCACCCGCCGCCTTCCCCGAACCCGACGACAACAAGGACGAACAGATGACGAACCCCGTGTACGTGCTCGGAGGAGCCCAGACCGACTTCGCCAGGAACTGGTCGAAAGAAGGGCTCGGCCTGGTCGACATGTTTGCCGAGACCGTGCCCGCCGCCCTGGCGGACGCACGGGTCGACGACCACGAGGTCGGTGTCGTGCACGTGAGCAACCTCGCCGGAGAACTCTTCGCAGGCCAGGCCCAGCTCGGCGGCATGGTGGTTGCGGCCGTGCCGGGACTCGACGGCCTACCGAGTACACGGCACGAGGCAGCGTGTGCCTCCGGCAGCACGGCGGTACTCGCCGCGTGTGCGGACATCGAGTCCGGCCGATACGACGTGGCGCTGGTGGTCGGGGTCGAGCTGATGCGCAATGTGCCCGCACAGACGGCCGCCGAACATCTGGGTACCGCGGCGTGGGCGGGGCGGGAGGCTCTGGGTGTGAAGTATCCGTGGCCCGCGCTCTTCGCCGACATCGCGCAGGAGTACGAACGGCGCTACGGCCTCGATCATGCGCATCTCGGACGGTTCGCCGAGATCGCGTTCGACAACGGATCCCGCAATGGTCTTGCGCAGACCCGGGATTGGGACTTCCCGGCGGGATCCTTCGACGAGAACGAGGAGGTGAACCCCATCGTGGAGGGGATGCTCCGCAAGACCGACTGCGGGCGCATCACCGACGGCGGTGCCGCCGTGGTGCTGGCCGGGCCGAGGTTTGCGCAGGCGTGGGCGCAGCGGACCGGAGCCGACCTGGACCAAGAGGCCACGATCGCCGGATTCGGTCACCGCACCGCGACCCTGCTGCTCGCGGACAAGCTCGCCCAGAGCGCCGACCAGGATTACCTCTTCCCGCACCTGCGCGGAGCCGTCGAGGACGCCTACCGGCGCGCGGGGATCGCGGGGGTAGCCGACCTGGACGTCGCCGAGATCCACGACTGCTTCACCATCAACGGGCTGGTCACACTCGAGCACATCGGCCTGGCGGACCCGGGCAAGGGCGGCGAGGTGGTGATGGACGGCTCGATCGAACGCGGCGGACGGCTACCGGTGAACCCCAGCGGCGGACTGATGTCGCACGGGCACCCGGTCGGTGCCACCGGCGTCCGGATGGTGCTCGACTCGGCGCGGCAGGTCACCGGTCGGGCCGGAAACCACCAGGTAGACGACGCCCGACGCGCCCTCACCGTCAACATCGGTGGATCGTTCACGACGGCGGTGTCCACGGTCGTCATCCGAGGCACCCGGTGACCGGCATCCGCGCCACCCGGGTGCCGGTGTAGCCCACAGACGACGAAAGCCTCCTGGGCGAAGCGGTTTTCGGACCGCCTCGCCCAGGAGACCTTCGAACCGCCCCTCGGCCCGCACCGCGGACCGAGGGACGGTTTCTCTACGTACGGGCCTCGGCCAGCTGATCGGCGCGCACCCAGGTGGCATGGAAGCCGGACGGCACCCGGCGCGGCAACAGCACCCGAGCGATCGGTCCCGCCGCGACATCCTCGGCGTCGAAGATGTTGATCTCGCCTCGGTCCTCGGCMTCGTCGTTGACGAAGCAGACCAGGTAGCCGTCGGTCTCTCCCGTCGATCCGTCACGCGGCGCGAAGGGGGCCTCCGAACCCCAACGCCCGGAACCGAACTTGTGCTCTTCCTTGGTGCCCGTCTGCGAGTCGAAACGCACGAGCCCGTCGAAGAGCAGGGTCGGTTCGTTCCCGAGACTCATGTTGTACGAGTACCGGTGCGAGCGGCCCATGACCCGCGAATCCACGCTGGGGAACTCGATGTTGGCGTTGTCGAGTTCGGTCTCGATGGTGGCGCCGGTGCGCAGGTTGAAGCGGTACCGGTAGAGCTGTGCATCGAGCCGCATGTACGCGAGCATGTTCGACAGCGGCGAGGCGAAGGTCGTCTGGTGCTGAGGGTTCTTCACCCGGCACACGTCCATGATGATCTCGTCGCCCTCTTCCCACGAGTTGACGACGTGGTAGATGTAGCAGGGCTTCACCTCGAACCAGCGGACGTCRCTGCCGTTTCCGTGACGAGGAATGACCGCGAATCGAGCGGGCAGCTCCTGATCGTAGAAGATCCGGTACTTGCCGGCCCGGCGCGCATCGTGGTCCTGCACCAGCGGCAGGTCCATGAGGATCGAGTAGTTGGCGGTGATCCCGATGTCGTGTGGAAGTCGCGGACCCGGCAGATCGATCTGCGCGAGGTGCGTCTGACGACCATCGGCGCCGATGATGCCGTAGCGCAGGAAGTCCTGGTCGGGCCCGTAGTCGAACCAGATCAGCTCGCCGGTGGCCTCGTCGACCTTGGGGTGCGCCATCATGTCGCCCGCGAAGGTACCCAGGAAGTCCTGCGCACCGAGTGTTTCCAGGGACAGCGGGTCCACGCTGTAGGGCGTTCCACAGAGGTACCACGTCGCCAGGACCTGACCGCGGTGGTAGATGACGTCGGTGTTGGCGGAATCCTTGATCCCGAGGCCGTGTCCGTTGCCCCACGGATTGTCCTTCGGGTTCTCCATGAGTCCGGTCCACAGGGCGCGGCCCGCATCGGACTCCTCGTGGAACGCCTTGGTCCGAACGTACCGGTTGCGGTACCGCACCTTCCCGTTCTCGAAGTGCGCGGCGTGGATCATGCCGTCGCCGTCGAACATGTGATAGCGGCCCGGCGCCGCGAACTGCCGGTTCGGGCCGTTGCGCAGGTACACACCGTTGAGGTCCTTGGGGATCTCACCGATGACGGTGAGATCGTCCAGGGTGAGTTCGTCGTCGACGGGCGCGAACACTCCGAGGGTGTACGGATTGTCGTCGGTGGCGTCGACCGGGCGAGCGACGGCAATGGGGTCGCCGTTCGCGCGGGGCTGGGTGGAAGTCATGCCTACTCCGCTTCGGTGGTGTCGAGGATTGATCGAGTGGATGAATGCTGTTGCGGCGCCGAGGGGTAGAGCACCAGCTGAGTGCAGCGGAAGAGCGCGATCGGATTCCCGGCGCCGTCGCGGACGGTGGCGTCCCACACCTGGGTGCGCCGTCCGCCGTGTACGAGCGACGCCGTCACGGTGACCGTCCCGGACCGCGCGGTGCCGAGATAGTTGGTCTTGAGTTCGAGTGTGGTGAATCCGGACGCCTCGGCGGGCAACGCCAGCCGTGCGCCGACACCGCACACCGTGTCGGCCAAGGCCACGACGGTGGCCGCGTGCAGGTATCCGTTCGGCGCCAGCAACTCCTCGCGAACGGACAGTTCGCCGGTGACCGCAGCGGCCGACGCCGCGAGGATGCGCATTCCGACCAGGCCGGGGAATCGCCCCTCGAGCATCGCGGTCATCTCGTCGGCGATGTGGCCGCCGGAGCCGGTCGGCGTCTCGCGCGGCCGCCCGACCGGCGCGCCGTCGCCATCTGGTGATCCCATGGTCAGCCGACCTTTGCGACCTCGCCGCGAATGTCGCGGCGCTGCAGCTTTCCGACCGGGTTCCGGGCGAGCTGCTCGACCGTGACGAGCCGCTCCGGCAGCTTGAACGACGCGACGTCCTTGGCCCGCAGGAATTCGACCAGATCCTCGAGCACGACGTCGTCCCCGTCCTTGGGAACGACCACCGCGCAGCACTTCTCACCGAGGACGTCATCGTGGTATCCGACGATCGCCACGTCAGCGACGGCGGGGTGGTCGATGAGAATCCCCTCGATCTCGGCCGGAGCGATGTTCATCCCGCCGCGGATGATGATCTCCTTGCTCCGGTCGACGAACTTGAGGTACTCGCCGTTGTCACCGCACAGCTCGAATATGTCCCCGCTGCAGAGGTATCCGTCCTCGTCGAACGGGCTCGACGCCGCGGTTCCCTCGAGATAGCCGGCGAAGATCGTGGGTCCCTTCAGCCGGAGCTCGCCGCGCCCACCGACCGCCGTGACCTGTTCGCCCGTCGCCAGATCCACCAGGCGCACCGAGGTGCGCTCGGCCACGCCGGTGGCCCAGGACCTCTCCGATGAGCCGTAGTTCGGCAGGTACTCGGCACGGATCAGCGGGTCCGGCGTGTCCGACGGGGCCCCGAGCATGCACACGCCCTCGTTCGAGCCGAAGAAGTTGAGCACCTCGACACCGAGCGAGTACTGCCAGTCGCGCACCACGCCGGGGGGAAGCGGGGCGCCGCCCGACCCCACCCGCCGGAGCGCGGACAGGTCGTATGCGGTCCGAAGGTCCTCTCGCTGCAACAGCATGGTGAGAATCGCCGGCGGCATGCTGGTGTGGGTGACGCGATAGCGCTGGAGCTGATCGAGGTAGACGGCGAGGTCCAGCGGGTGGTGGTGGACCACGTGACCGCCGCCGAGCAGCCACGGCAGCAGCGAGGTCGCGAACCCGGCCATGTTGACCATCGGGAACGGGTTGAGCATGACGGACGCCTCGTCCGTCTCCAGACCGTCCTGAACCGCCTGCCCGACCGCGATCCAGTCACCGTGACACCGGGGTACGCCCTTGGGCGCGGCCTCGGTGCCGCTGGTCCAGCAGATCGTGATGCAGTCGTTCACCGATCGGGGCAGGGCCGCGTAGGCACGCCGCACGGCATCGACCGATTCGTCGGTGGCGGGGGCAGCGTCCAGCGGCCGCCCGCGATTCGACGCCGGCGGGCCGAAGGTGAACACGGTGTGCAGGGAGGGCACCTCGCCGATCAGGCTGAGCGCCTCGTCGGACGGCGTCCGGTCGCCCAGGCTGTTGACGGTGACAACCGCTACCGCCGAGGCGGATTCGACGATCCGGGTCAATTCGTACCGTCGGTACGAGGCAGGCATCGGGGCCGCGATCGCTCCGAGGCGCCACAGCGCGAAGTAGGTCGCGGTCAGGGCGACGGAGTTGGGCATCAACACCGCCACGACATCTCCGGGACCGATTCCCGACTCGTGCAGCTTGGCAGCCAGGTCGTCGACGCGGGCGTCGAGTTCCTGCCAGGTGAGTGCGTCCGGCTCGATCCCGCACAGCACGGGCAGGTTCGTCGGATCGGTCACCGCCGGGGCGTCGCCGCGACTCCGGATCTGGTTGTCGAGGAGATCCAGCACGGTCAGCGGCGACCACCAGCCGTGTTCGAGGTAGTCGTCGACACGGCTATCGGGATGGCACGGGCGTAAACGGTTGGCGGCGTGGCCTTCCGAGATGACGTTCATGGCGTCCTTTCGGGCAGTGGTCTGGGGGCAGAGGGTCAGCGGAGTCGGCGGACGACGACGGCGGCACCGAGCCCGAGCGCCGCCGGGATGGTCACCAGGGCGTACTCGCCGTCGACGCGGGAGAGCTGGTCCAGGGCGTTGACGAGGAGAGCGCCACCGCCTGCGCCCAGCGGATGGCCGGTGGCGAGCGATCCACCGAGCGGGTTGACCTTGTTCGGATCGAGCCCCAGCTCCCGGGTCATCACCAGGGCGGACGCGGCGAAGGACTCGTTCGCCTCGATCACGTCGAGCTGCCCGGCGGTGATGCCCGCGTTCGCGAGGGCACGCCTGGAGGCGGCGACCGATGCCGTGAGCAGCGGCGAGCGCACGGCGGCCTGGGCGACACCCACCACCTCCGCGATCGGCTCGCGGCCGATCCGATCGCGGGCGGCGGATGACCCGAAGACCGCCATCGCCGCACCGTCCGCCATCTGCGGGGCGGTGGCGGCGGTGTGCAGCCCGCCATCGGGACGCCGGACGGCGGGCAGGCGCATCGCCACCCTGCTCCACGACGGATCCTCCCCGAAGAGGGTGGCGAGTTCGCCGAGGGACTCGAGACTGATGTCGGGCCGGGGTCCCTCGTCCGACTCGAGGATCGTCGTGGCGCCCGAGCGGACCGGAATCACCGACCGGGACGGCGGGGCCGCGGCGGCACGCCGGTGCGAGGTCACCGCGTAGGCATCGAGATCCGTCCGGGTCAAACCGTATTCGGCTGCCGTGAGATCGGCGGAGACCCCGATGGTCACGTAGCCCGTGCGGTCGCCGAGCTCCTCGTCGGAGACGAACRCCGGCCGGTCCGAGAGCATCGGTACCCGCGACATCGACTCGACGCCGCCGGCGACGACGATGTCGGCGATGCCGGACGCCACCTTGGCCGAGGCGGACTCGATCGCGTCCAGTCCCGAGCAGCACAGCCGAGAGACCACCCCGGCGCCGACCTGGTCCGGCCAACCCGCCCAGAGCACGGCGGTGCGGGCGACGTTGCCGCCCTGTTCACCGACGGCCGTACTGGTGCCGACGATGACGTCGTCGACGGTGTCGGTGGGAAGCCCACGTTCCTGCAGTGCGGTGAGCAACTGGGCGAGAAGTTCGTGCGCGGGTACGTCGGCGAACGTGCCGCCCTGACGCCGGACGCGGGCCTTCGGCGTGCGAACCGCGTCGTAGATGTAGACGCCGGATGAGAACTGGGACATGGTCACTCGCCCCCGACCTGGCGGCGATCCTGGACGATGCGGAATCGCCCGGCGACGAAGGACTCGTCGGTGAGGGTCGCGTTGCCCGCCGGGTTGAGGCCGGTGACGTGGTAGTCGCTGTAGGCGGCCGCGAACTGCATGGGCATCGAGGACACCAGATTCGCCGACAGGGAGGCGCCGGCATCGGCGTACGCATCGGCCACCTCGTCGACGACGGCGTCATCGGTGCAGTAGAGGTACGAGCTGATCGCGCCGTGACTGCGGACGCTTGCGGTCGCGTGCTCCACCGCGGACGCGGTGTCGGCGCAATCGACGAGGAATGCGACCGGGCCGAACTGTTCACCGTCGGGAAGCGTTGCGCCCCGACGCGGGTCGACCCGGATGACCAGCGGAGTCACCGCCCGGGCCTGGGGGTAGTCCGGATGGGCGTACGGCACCGGCCTGCGGAGCAGAGTCCCGTTCGCCTCGGCCGCGTCGGCGAGCGCGGTGATCGAGTGCAGCGTCGCGTCGGACTGCAGCGCCCCGCAGACCGCTCCGGCGCGGCGGGGTGCGCCGGCGAGGTCGTCGATCGCGGACAGGAGTGCCTCGATCACGTCATCTCGTGCGATCACGCCGTCGTCGGTGAGCACCCCCGCGTCGGGGATGTAGATGTTCTGGGGTGTGGTGCACATCTGGCCGCTGAAGAGCGAGAGACCGCCGGCGAGCGTGCGCATGGCCGCCGACAGGTCGGAAACGGAATCGAGGACAACGGTGTTGACGCCCGCGGTCTCGGTGAACACCAGGGTGTTCGGGAGGTTCTGTTCCAGCCACGACCCGAACGTGGGGCTGCCGGTGAAGTCGACGATCCGCACGTCGGGGCTGGTGGCCAGCTTCACCGCGACGGGGGCGTCCGCGGTGTCGACGACGAGCTGGACGGCGTCGGCCGGCAGCTGCGCCTCGACCAGCACCTCGCGCATCACGCCCACCGCGAGCGCGGTCGCGAGCACCGAGCGGGGATGCGGTTTGACGAGGACCGGATTTCCCGTCGCGAGGTTGGCGAGGATCGCCGGGTAGGCGTTCCAGGCCGGGAACGAGGCGCAGGCGACGACGAGGGCGGTGCCGAGCGGGCGGGCGCGGAATCGCTTCTGCAGGGTCACGTCCGACTTGCCGAATCTCTGCTGCCACGTCACCTGTTCGGGGACCCGAGTCATGGCCGACCAGGCCATCGCCACTGCCTCCAGTCCGCGGTCGAGCGCGTTGGTTCCGCTCCCGCTGCAGGCCATGTTGAGGCTCTGTCCGGTGGTGTGCGAGGTGACGGCCGCAAACTCCTGGCCGCGGCGGTGAATCCGGTGCAGAGCCTCGAGGCACACGCCGACCCGCAGCTCGACACCTGCGTCGCGGAGGGCGGCGGCGGTGGCGGCCGCACCCTCGAGCGCTTCGTCCACGGACGGCGCGCTGTAGGTGACGTTGAGCGCCTTCCCGGTGTACGGCGATACCTCGTCGGCGGTGATCACCGAGTCGGTGGGAGACGAAAGCTTCAGGGTGGCACCGTCATAGGCGCCGACGAGGACGTCGGACTGCGCGGCGTCGGGCGGGGCGATGGGCGCATATCCGGTCCACGCGGCGCGGGTGCGGTTGGCCTCCGCCGCGGCCTGCAGCAGTTCGAGGTGGGATTCGAAGAACATGGGCGCTCGTTCCTGTGTCAACAGAGTTGTGGCGATCAGTCAGTCATCGGGGTGGGGCCCCTCCGCCGAGGGCAGCCGCCCCACCTTGACCGAAGTAACTACTGTTATTGAAGTGAACCAGCACACAGCATGGGTTGTCAACGGTCGACCACGTCGAACCGCTCGATGGAGAGGGCGCTGCGTCTAGCTGTACCTGGCCATCAGGTTGGTTGCAGTCGGCTGATCGGTGGGAGTCCTCCGAGTGCGCTGTGGCGTCGTCGAGTGTTGTAGTACTCGAGCCAGGGTGCAAGTGCGTCGGCGCGTTCGCTGTTGCTGGTGAAGACCTGACGGTAGGCCC
>NZ_JBFRDL010000071.1:0-22825 GCF_052113525.1 Rhodococcus sp. TAF43 | reverse complement strand
TGTTCGGCGGTGTCCTACTCTCCCACACCCTGTCGGGTGCAGTACCATCGGCGCTGGAGGGCTTAGCTTCCGGGTTCGGAATGGGACCGGGCGTTTCCCCTCCGCTATGGCCGCCGTAACTCTATGAAACTGTCACACATTCAATTCCCCCGCCCGAACCACCCGCCGGCACAAGACCTGGGGTGTTGGGGGTGAATGGTATCTGTGTGTTGTTTCAGATACCGCACAGTGGACGCGTAGCTTCTTTGTGGTAAGTCCTCGGCCTATTAGTACCAGTCACCTCCACACGTTACCGTGCTTCCAGTTCTGGCCTATCAACCCGGTGGTCTGCCGGGGGCCTTACCCCCTCGAGGGGGTGAGAAACCTCATCTTGGAACAGGCTTCCCGCTTAGATGCTTTCAGCGGTTATCCCTTCCGAACGTAGCTAACCAGCAGTGCTCCTGGCGGAACAACTG
Source organism: Rhodococcus sp. TAF43 (assembly GCF_052113525.1). Lineage (NCBI taxonomy): Bacteria > Bacillati > Actinomycetota > Actinomycetes > Mycobacteriales > Nocardiaceae > Rhodococcus > Rhodococcus sp. TAF43. The sequence goes on along the minus strand of NZ_JBFRDL010000071.1, from coordinate 22,370 downwards.
GCACACCAGAGGTTCGTCCGTCCCGGTCCTCTCGTACTAGGGACAGCCTTCCTCAAGTTTCTAACGCGCGCGGCGGATAGAGACCGAACTGTCTCACGACGTTCTAAACCCAGCTCGCGTGCCGCTTTAATGGGCGAACAGCCCAACCCTTGGGACCTACTCCAGCCCCAGGATGCGACGAGCCGACATCGAGGTGCCAAACCATCCCGTCGATATGGACTCTTGGGGAAGATCAGCCTGTTATCCCCGGGGTACCTTTTATCCGTTGAGCGACACCGCTTCCACTTGCCGGTGCCGGATCACTAGTCCCGACTTTCGTCCCTGCTCGACCTGTCAGTCTCACAGTCAAGCTCCCTTGTGCACTTGCACTCAACACCTGATTGCCAACCAGGCTGAGGGAACCTTTGGGCGCCTCCGTTACATTTTGGGAGGCAACCGCCCCAGTTAAACTACCCACCAGGCACTGTCCCTGAACCAGATCATGGTCCGAGGTTAGATGTCCAATACGATCAGAGTGGTATTTCAACAACGACTCCACGAACACTGGCGTGCCCGCTTCACAGTCTCCCACCTATCCTACACAAACCGAACCGAACACCAATACCAAGCTATAGTGAAGGTCCCGGGGTCTTTTCGTCCTGCCGCGCGTAACGAGCATCTTTACTCGTAATGCAATTTCGCCGAGTCTGTGGTTGAGACAGCAGAGAAGTCGTTACGCCATTCGTGCAGGTCGGAACTTACCCGACAAGGAATTTCGCTACCTTAGGATGGTTATAGTTACCACCGCCGTTTACTGGGGCTTAAATTCTCAGCTTCGCCATTGCTGGCTAACCGGTCCTCTTAACCTTCCAGCACCGGGCAGGCGTCAGTCCGTATACATCGTCTTACGACTTCGCACGGACCTGTGTTTTTAGTAAACAGTCGCTTCTCTCTGGTCTCTGCGGCCCCACCCAGCTCACCAAGCAAGTTGGATCACCAGACGAGGCCCCCCTTCTCCCGAAGTTACGGGGGCATTTTGCCGAGTTCCTTAACCACAGTTATCTCGATCGCCTTAGTATTCTCTACCTGACCACCTGTGTCGGTTTGGGGTACGGGCCGTGTGAAAGCTCGCTAGAGGCTTTTCTCGGCAGCATAGGATCACTGAATTCGCCTCAATCGGCTACGCATCACGTCTCAGGCTGTATGTGACCCGGATTTGCCTAGGCCACGCCCTACACGCTTACACCAGTATTACCACTGACTGGCTCAGCTACCTTCCTGCGTCACCCCATCGCTTGGCTACTACCAGATCAGGTCCCGTGCATCCACATCCAGGTTCCCCGAAGGGAAGTAAGGACGCTTCAGGACGGTTAGTATCACTGATTCACCAGGGGCGCGTTCACACGGGTACGGGAATATCAACCCGTTGTCCATCGACTACGCCTGTCGGCCTCGCCTTAGGTCCCGACTCACCCTGGGCGGATTAACCTGGCCCAGGAACCCTTGGTCATTCGGCGGACGAGTTTCTCACTCGTCTTTCGCTACTCATGCCTGCATTCTCACTCGTGCAGCCTCCACAACTAGGTCACCCCGCTGCTTCCATGGCTGCACGACGCTCCCCTACCCATCCACACCACTGCACAACCCCCCGCAGGAGGAAATGGGTGTTATGTGAATGCCGCGGCTTCGGCGGTGTACTTGAGCCCCGCTACATTGTCGGCGCAGGATCACTTGACCAGTGAGCTATTACGCACTCTTTCAAGGGTGGCTGCTTCTAAGCCAACCTCCTGGTTGTCTTCGCGACCCCACATCCTTTTCCACTTAGTACACGCTTAGGGGCCTTAGCCGGCGATCTGGGCTGTTTCCCTCTCGACTACGAAGCTTATCCCCCGCAGTCTCACTGCCGCGCTCTCACACTCTGGCATTCGGAGTTTGGCTGACGTCAGTAACCTTGTGGGGCCCATCGGCCATCCAGTAGCTCTACCTCCAGAGTGAAACACGCGACGCTGCACCTAAATGCATTTCGGGGAGAACCAGCTATCACGGAGTTTGATTGGCCTTTCACCCCTACCCACAGCTCATCCCCTCAGTTTTCAACCTAAGTGGGTTCGGGCCTCCACGACGTCTTACCGTCGCTTCACCCTGGCCATGGGTAGATCACTCCGCTTCGGGTCTAGAACATGCCACTACGGACGCCCTATTCGGACTCGCTTTCGCTACGGCTACCCCACACGGGTTAACCTCGCGACATGCCGCTAACTCGCAGGCTCATTCTTCAAAAGGCACGCCATCACCCCCAACACCGAAGTGTTCGAAGGCTCTGACGGATTGTAAGCGCACGGTTTCAGGTACTATTTCACTCCCCTCCCGGGGTACTTTTCACCTTTCCCTCACGGTACTAGTCCGCTATCGGTCACCAGGGAGTATTCAGGCTTATCGGGTGGTCCCGACAGATTCACAGCAGATTTCACGGGCCCGCTGCTACTTGGGTGTCCACTACAACAGTCACCATGTTTTCGTCTACGGGATTCTCACCCTCTACGACAGGCCGTTCCAGACCACTTCGACTAACACGATGATTTCTTACTGTTGGCCAACCCGGCAGAATTGACAAAATGGATCCCACAACCCCACGAATGCAACGCCCGCCGGCTATCACACATCCATGGTTTAGCCTCTTCCGCATGCTCCTTAGAAAGGAGGTGATCCAGCCGCACCTTCCGGTACGGCTACCTTGTTACGACTTCGTCCCAATCGCCGATCCCACCTTCGACGGCTCCCTCCACAAGGGTTAGGCCACCGGCTTCGGGTGTTACCGACTTTCATGACGTGACGGGCGGTGTGTACAAGGCCCGGGAACGTATTCACCGCAGCGTTGCTGATCTGCGATTACTAGCGACTCCGACTTCACGGGGTCGAGTTGCAGACCCCGATCCGAACTGAGACCGGCTTTAAGGGATTCGCTCCACCTCACGGTATCGCAGCCCTCTGTACCGGCCATTGTAGCATGTGTGAAGCCCTGGACATAAGGGGCATGATGACTTGACGTCGTCCCCACCTTCCTCCGAGTTGACCCCGGCAGTCTCCTGCGAGTCCCCGCCATTACGCGCTGGCAACACAGGACAAGGGTTGCGCTCGTTGCGGGACTTAACCCAACATCTCACGACACGAGCTGACGACAGCCATGCACCACCTGTATACCGACCACAAGGGGGGCCGTATCTCTACGGCTTTCCGGTATATGTCAAACCCAGGTAAGGTTCTTCGCGTTGCATCGAATTAATCCACATGCTCCGCCGCTTGTGCGGGCCCCCGTCAATTCCTTTGAGTTTTAGCCTTGCGGCCGTACTCCCCAGGCGGGGCGCTTAATGCGTTAGCTACGGCACGGATCCCGTGGAAGGAAACCCACACCTAGCGCCCACCGTTTACGGCGTGGACTACCAGGGTATCTAATCCTGTTCGCTACCCACGCTTTCGCTCCTCAGCGTCAGTTACTGCCCAGAGACCCGCCTTCGCCACCGGTGTTCCTCCTGATATCTGCGCATTTCACCGCTACACCAGGAATTCCAGTCTCCCCTGCAGTACTCAAGTCTGCCCGTATCGCCTGCAAGCCAGCAGTTGAGCTGCTGGTTTTCACAGACGACGCGACAAACCGCCTACGAGCTCTTTACGCCCAGTAATTCCGGACAACGCTCGCACCCTACGTATTACCGCGGCTGCTGGCACGTAGTTGGCCGGTGCTTCTTCTGCAGGTACCGTCACTCTCGCTTCGTCCCTGCTGAAAGAGGTTTACAACCCGAAGGCCGTCATCCCTCACGCGGCGTCGCTGCATCAGGCTTTCGCCCATTGTGCAATATTCCCCACTGCTGCCTCCCGTAGGAGTCTGGGCCGTGTCTCAGTCCCAGTGTGGCCGGTCGCCCTCTCAGGCCGGCTACCCGTCGTCGCCTTGGTAGGCCATTACCCCACCAACAAGCTGATAGGCCGCGGGCCCATCCTGCACCAGTAAACCTTTCCAACCCCCACCATGCAGTGGAGGCTCATATCCGGTATTAGACCCAGTTTCCCAGGCTTATCCCGAAGTGCAGGGCAGATCACCCACGTGTTACTCACCCGTTCGCCGCTCGTGTACCCCGAAGGGCCTTACCGCTCGACTTGCATGTGTTAAGCACGCCGCCAGCGTTCGTCCTGAGCCAGGATCAAACTCTCCGTTGAAGACTCTAGATTGGCCAGCCAAAGCCGGCAATCAGTCATAGACATCGAGTCAAATCACTAGCAAAATAAACTCAAACTAGCTCCTAACCAGATCCGGACCCGGACGCAAATCCGTGAACCAGAACCGATCGAAGCAGATTCGCCAGGCGCTCTCCGTACAACCTCGTTTTCCCAGTCCCTCAGGTCCGGGTCGGTGTCCGTGTCGCTCTGACCTGGAATAAGTTACGCGAACCTGTCACCGAATGCCAAATCGCCTGGTCAGAGCGCATGAACGGCGTACTTTGCGTGAACATCCGGTGCCGGGGGACCCCGTCAGGGCATCTCCACCGTCTCCGCTCGTGCGATCTCCCCGATCGCGGCCCGGATGTACCCGATGGACGGCACGTCGGCGGTTGCCAGGAGATCGGCGATCACCAGGATCGCGCTGCGCAGGTAGTCGGCCTGACCGATCCGTTGCGCGTCGTCGCTCATCTCCGTGAGTCCGAGCGAACCGGTGAGAACAGCAGCCAACGCCGTGACGTCGAGCCCGGGCAGCCAGGCGAGTGCCGCGCCGGCGACCCGCGTCAGCGCGTCCTGGATGTCGTCCCCCGAGAAACCGTCGGGATGCAGATCCTCGAGCAGCGCACGCACGACACCGGCGTGCACGAGGGTCACCTGCTCGAACGGCAGGGCGATCAGTTCTTCCACGGCCTCACCGAGCTGGTCGGCGGAGGCGGCGCGGGCGGCGGTCAGGGCGATGTCGGTGGCGACCGCGATCTGCCGCGCGGTCGTCGGCCATTCGCTGGGCCAGCCGTCGGGTCGCGACATCGTCGTCACACCGCCGCGCTCAGTGCGACGGAGAGCGGCACCGCCGTCAGGCAGAGGACGGCCGTGACGAGCAGACCGATCACGAGCCGCTTGTCCCACTTTCCCCGCGCGCCGCTCGCCGCGAGGACGAACAGGACGAAGCCGATACAGACGGAGACGATGGTGACGATGACAGGCGTGGAGACCATGACTGGATTGTGCCTCAGTCGCCGGTGAGCAGGACTTCCGCCAGGTGCATCCCGCGTCGGTCGGTCAGATCACCGATCTGGGTCCGGCACGAATACCCGTCCGCGAGGATCACCGCGTCCCGTCCGGCGCTCGCGACCGCCGGCAACAACTGATGCTCGGCGATCGCGACGGAGACGTCGTGGTGGCCCCGCTCCACCCCGAAGTTCCCCGCGAGTCCGCAGCACCCGCCGAGCCGCTCCACCCGCGCACCGGCCCGGCGCAGCAGGGCCGCGTCGGTGCCCCACCCCATCACCGCGTGGTGGTGGCAGTGCGGTTGCGCGACGACCGCGGTACCGGACAGGTCCGGCGGCGCCCAGCCGTCCCGGTCGGTGAGCAGTTCGGCGAGGGTGGCGGTGGAGTCGGCGACGCGTCGCGCCTCGTCGGTGCCGAGCAGGTCCACGCCGTCGGACCGCAGGACCGCCGTGCACGACGGTTCCATCCCCACGATCGGTACCCCTTCCCCCGCCAACGCGGTGACGGTGCGGCCGAGGATCCGTCTGGCGGCGTCGAGCTGACCGGTCGTGATCCAGGTCAGTCCGCAGCACTGTCTCTTCGCAGTCAGTCGGGGCCGGAAGCCGGCGTCCTCCAGGACGCGGACGGTCGCGATCCCGACCTCGGGCGTGAAACGGTCGGTGAAGGTATCGACGAACAGCACCACCGGGTCACCGGTGGTACGGCGATCGGCGGCGGTGTCGGCGAACCAGCGTCGGAACGAGACGGGCGCGAACTGCGGGATGTTCCGCCGACGGTCCGCGCCCCCGAGCGTCAACGCGGCCGACGCGACACCCGGCAACCGGGTCATCGCGTTCACGAGACGAGGTGCCCGGCCGGCGAGCGCGGCCCACCGCGGCAGCCACCCCAACGAATAGTGCGAGACCGGACGCAGGCGCCCCCGGTAACTCTGGTGCAGGACCTCCGACTTGTAGGAGGCCATGTCGACGCCCGTCGGGCAGTCGGACCCGCAACCCTTGCACGACAGACACAGATCGAGGGCGTCGTGCACCTCCGGCGATCGCCACCCCTTACTGACAAGGCTGCCGTTCACCATCTCCTGAAGGACGCGGGCGCGTCCACGCGTCGAGTCCTTCTCCTCCCGCGTCGCCACATAGGAGGGACACATCACGCCCCCGGTGCCGGTGGTGTCGGCGCGACACTTCCCGACGCCGGTGCAGCGGTGCACGGCCTGGGAGAAGTCGCCGTCGTCGCTGCGGTAGGCCAGGGCGAGGTTCGTGCGCAGCGGGGACGTCTGCGGGACGCGCAGGTCGGCGTCGACCGGACTCGGATCCACCAGGACACCCGGGTTGAGGAGGCTGTCGGGGTCGAAGACGTGTTTGACGGCGCCGAACAGACGCAGCGCGTCGGGCGAGTACATGAGCGGCAGCAACTCGCTGCGCGCGCGGCCGTCGCCGTGCTCCCCCGACAACGACCCGCCGTACCTTGCCACCAGTTCGGCGGCGGCGACCAGGAAGCGTCGGAAGACGTCGGTGCCGGACGGCCGATCCAGCGGCAGGTCCAGGCGGATGTGCAGGCAGCCGTCGGCGAAGTGCCCGTACGGCAGTCCGGTGAGGCCGAACTCGGTGAGCAGGGCCTCGAAGTCGCGCAGGTAGGGGCCCATCCGGTCGGGTGGGACGGCGGCGTCCTCCCACCCGGCGTACGCGGGCTTGCCGGCGGGACTGCGTCCGGCCAGACCCGCGCCGTCCTCCCGGATCCGCCACAGCGCCGCGGCCCGCGCCGGGTCGTCGACGACGAGGGCGTCGATCGCGCGGCAGCCGTCGGCCAACGCCCGCGCCCGATCGAGCACGTCGTCGCGGGTGTCCCCCGCGATCTCCACGAACAACCAGGCCGCCCCGCGCGGCAACAGCGGCACGGCCTGCGGTCCGCGTCGTTCGCGCACGACGTCGACCAGGCGCGAATCGATGCCCTCGCATGCCGTCGGCCGGAAACCGAGGACGGCCTTGGCGTCGTCGCCGGCGGAGGCGATGTCGTCGTAGCCGAGCGCGACCAGCACCCGGTGCGCCGGATCCTGCACCAGACGCACGGTGGCCCGCGTGACGATCCCGAGCGTGCCCTCGCTGCCGACGAGGAACCTCACGACGTCGAAGCCGTTCTCCGGCAGCAGGTGCTCCAGGCCGTACCCCGACGCCTGGCGTCCGAAGCGGCCGAATTCGGTTCGGATGGTTGCCAATCCGGTGCGCGTGACGTCACGCAGGCGATCGAGCAGCGGGGTGTCGGTCGCCGCCGGGAGCGACAACGCCTCCCCCGCGCCGGTGAGGAGCTCGAGCCCCACGACATTGTCGGAGGTGCGGCCGTACCCGAGAGTCCGTGCACCGCAGGCATTGTTGCCGATCATCCCGCCGATGGTGCAGCGGTTGTGGGTGGACGGATCGGGCCCGAACCGTAGGCCGTGCGGAGCCGCGGCCCGCTGCAGGACGGCCTGCACGACACCGGGTTCGACGACGGCGGTGCGACGGTCGGGATCGACGCCGAGGACCCGGCCCAGGTGGCGACTGAAGTCGAGGACCACGCCCGGACCGACCGCGTTGCCCGCGACCGACGTCCCGGCACCGCGCGCCGTGATCGGAACACCCTCGGCACGGCACACGTCGAGCACCGTCGCGACCTCGTCGATCGCACGCGGAAACACCACGGTGGTGGGCGGCACCCGGTACAGCGAGGCGTCCGACGAATACATCGCGCGGGTGGTGCCGTCGTCGCGGACGTCCCACACCCCAGCGCGGCGCAGCGCGTCGGAGATCGGCGTCCAGTCCGGCATAGGTGCAGCCTAGTGCTGCGCCGTGAGCACCACCGGGCCGTCGTCGGTGATCGCGACGCTGTGCTCGCTGTGCGCAGCGCGGGCGCCGGTGATCGTTTGCAGGGTCCAGCCGTCGGCGCCGTGCCGATAGTCGTCGGAGCCGTCGGCGATGAGCATCGGTTCGATCGCGAGGACCAGGCCGGGGCGCAAGCGCATGCCTCGGCCGGCGCGGGCCTCGTTGGGCACGTCCGGAGACTCGTGCATTACCCGGCCGATGCCGTGACCACCGTGGTCGGCGAGCAGGCCGAAACCCTGGTCTCGGGCGTAGTCACCGATCGCGGCGCCGATGTCGCCGAGACGGTTTCCGGGCTGCGCGGCGGCGATACCGCGCCGCAGCGCCTCGTCGGTGGCAGCGACGAGCGCCTCGTCCGCGGATGCCGCGGTGCCGACGACGAAACTGATCGCCGCGTCGCCGCACCAGCCGTCGAGTTTCGCGCCGCAGTCGATGCTCACCAGGTCGCCGTCACGCAGCCGGTAGTCCGACGGGATACCGTGCACGACAGCATCATTGACGCTCGCGCAGATCACGCCCGGAAACGGGAACGGCGCCCAGTTCGGGCGGTAGTCCAGGAACACCGGCGCGGCGCCCGCATCGGCGATGACCTTCGCGGCCACCGCATCGAGATCGAGCAGACCCACCCCGATCCCCGCGTGCGCCCGCGCCGCCGCGAGAGCGTCGGCGACGACACGTCCCACCCGCTTCATCGCGTCGATCTCGGTTGCAGTCTTCAGTTCGACCATGATTCGCCCTCTTGTTCGGTGTTGCGAATAACTATACCGGTATTACTATAGGCATCATGGTGCGCGTGCCGCTGACGGCGGAAGAACTGGAACGGGGACGGCGACTCGGCGAGCTGCTGCGATCGGCGCGCGGTGACGCGAGCATGGTGCAGGTCGCGCTGGATGCGGACATCTCGGTGGAGACGCTGCGCAAGATCGAGACCGGACGCATCGCGACGCCGGCGTTCTTCACGATCGCCGCCGTCGCACGCGTCCTCGACATCTCCCTCGACCGCATCGCCGCAGCCCTCGGGGACGAGTCCGTCAATCCGGATCGGGCGCCTCGGCGTGCATCTTGATGCGTTCGAGTCGGCGATCCCAGCCGGTCGCGATCCGCTCGAGCTGAAGAGCCGCCTCGCTCAACCGTGCGCCGACGGCGACGAATCGCACCTCCCGGCCGTCACGTTCGGCCTCCACCAGTCCCACCTCCTGCAGCACCGCGAGATGTTTCGCGATCGCCTGCCGCGACACCGGGAGCTCGCGCGCGAGCGCCGACGCCGACGCCGACGACCGTCCGAGCCGGAGCAGGATGCTCCAGCGGGTGTCGTCGGCGAGGGCCGCGAACACGACGGGCGGATCGAGGGCTTCACCCGACCGCATCGACCGCCTCCTCCGTATGACGCTTCGCGAGGGCCATCTCGGCGCGCCAGCCTTCGACGTGGCTGTCGTACCGGCTGCGCCGCTCCTCCGCACTCTCTGGCAACGACGCGAACCCGCTCTCTGCGACCCGCAACACGACGCTCGTCGGTGAGGTCTCCTCGATCCGGAACTCCACCAACGTCGACGGCCCGTCCGGCGCGTCGACGTCGGTGAGCCAACGGAACGCCGCGTAGCGGGGCTCGTCCAGTTCCACCGTCGCGAACGCGAACGCGCCGTGATCGGGATCGTGGACGACGTCCAGGTCGCCGCGACGCTCGACGCGATGCGGCACGATCTGCTCGTCGTTGATGTACCAGCCCGGTTCACTCACGAGCTTCCACACTCGCGCAGCCGAGGCGTCGATCGCGATCTCGCGCTCGATTCGATCCAACTCGTCCATCGGTTCCATCCCTCCGGTCGTTCAGATTTATTTGCAACTCCAGGGTTGCAGATCGCGCGGGCCGATGCAACCCCCAAGTTGCACATCAACCGGGAGGGATCGGGATGGTCCGCCGGCCCGGGTCCCGCTGTCCGCTATGCCCGCTACGTGTTCCAGGACGGTTTCTTCTCACAGGTGGCACCCAGCTAGCTGCGGTAATGTCGCGTCCGGCCAACTGACGGCTGCGCGGCGCCCCGCCCCTTCCGTCCAGCGACGCGAAAGGGGCGATGTGAGCGAGACCCTGCAACTGTCAGACGGGAACATCTCGTCCGCACCGACTCCCCCGGCGCAGACAACCGTCGCTCCCACCCGCTCCCGGCGGATCCGGATCGCGCCCGCCGACTTCGTCGCCACCGTCTCGTTCCTCGCGCTCGCGGTGTTCGTCCTCGGACGCCAGTGGAAGCACCTCGGCGACGGATACCTGGTCCGCAGCGGCCAGGACCAGACCATGTGGGAGTGGTTCTTCGCGGTCACTGCGCACTCGCTCGCCAACCTCGAGAGTCCCGGGAAGATACTGTCGAGCACGCTGCAGAACTATCCGCTCGGCGTGAACCTGATGGCCAACACCGCGATGTTCGGCGTCAGCATCCCGCTCGCCCCCGTCACGCTGCTGTTCGGGCCCACCGTCACCTTCACGCTCGCACTCACGCTGGGCCTGGCCGGCACCGCCACCGCCTGGTACTGGGTGCTGTCGCGGTACGTGGTGCAGTCCCGGTTCGCGGCCGCGGTGGGCGGCGTCGTGTGCGGCTTCGCGCCGGCGATGATCTCGCACACCAACGGTCACCCCAATTTCGTCGCGCTGTTCCTGCTGCCGTTCATCGCGCTGCTGGTCATCCGCCTCGGCAGCGGCGAGCGCCTGATCCGCAACGGCGTCATGCTCGGCCTGGCCGTCGCCTACCAGATCTTCCTGGGCGAGGAACCTCTGCTGATCTACGCGATCGCCTTCACGATCTTCGGAATCGCTTACGGTGCATCCCATCCCGGCAAGGCGGTCGCCGCCGTCCGGCGCGGTTTCAAGGGGCTGTGCGTCGCCGGCGCCGTCACACTCGCGATCGTCGCGATCCCGCTGTGGTGGCAGTTCCTCGGACCACAGAGCTACCACTCGATCGAACACGGGCCGGTCGGCAACGACGTCAACGCGTTCACCCGCTTCCCCACCCAGTCGCTCGCCGGCGGTCCGGGATCGGCTGCGGGCCTGTCGATGAACGCCACCGAGGAGAACGCCTTCTTCGGCTGGCCGCTGCTCCTGCTCGCCGCGATGACCGCAGTGTGGCTGTGGCGCCTGCCGATGGCCCGCGCCGCCGCCGCGACATTTGTCGTGCTCGCTGTGCTTTCTATGGGCGTCGAACTGACCATCGCGCACAACGACACCGGCATCACGCTTCCGTGGTCGTGGTTCGCGAAACTGCCACTGCTCGAATCGGTCCTGGAATCCCGCTTCGCGATGGGCTGCATTCCGGCCATCGCGATCCTCCTGGCACTGGGCACCGACCGCGCGATCACCGCCGGACGCGCCGGACAGCGATCGACGACGCTGCTGTGGTTGGGCTGGCTGACCGTTGCACTGCTCCCCCTCGCCCCCGCGCCGCTCGACATCGCCCACCGAACCCCCGCGCCCGCATTCTTCGCGGACGGGACGTGGCGCTCGTACGTGTCCGACGGGTCGGTCGTCACCGTCCCGTTGCCGCGCCCCGAGGACGCCCGGGCCCTGCAATGGCAAGTGGGGCAACGCTTCGGATACCCGGTCGCCGGAGGCTATTTCGTCGGACCGGCCGGACCGGAGGACAAGGGCAAGTACGGGCCCGACGACCGCCCGACCGCGATGCTCCTCGGCAAGACCCAGAGCACCGGCCAGGTGCCCGCCATCGACGACAGCACCCGAGCGACCGCGCTCGCGGACCTCGAGTTCTGGAACGCCGACGTCGTGGTGCTGCCGCCCGGCAAGAATCAGCAGGCCCTGCTCACCACCGTCAACCGACTGCTCGGCGTCGACGGACGATGGGTGGACGGCGTCTGGGTCTGGGACGTGCGGAATCTGACCTGACCGGGCGGCTCACCTAGAGTCGAACACCGTGCCCGACGACCCGACCGCCCCGACCTCGCCCGACGACCGCTCCACCGCGAAGGACGTGCGCACCGCCCGCCTCGTCGCCATCGTCACCGGCCTGCTGGGCGCGATCCTCGCGATCGCGACGCCCTTCCTACCGGTGACGCAGGACGCGGCATCGGTGAGCTGGCCACAGAACGGCAGCCTCACGAGCGTCGAGGCGCCGCTCGTCTCGTACACCCCGCAGCAGTTGCACGTGAGCATCCCGTGCAGCGCCGTCGGGCAGCTGACCGAGAGCGGCGGGGCGCTCGTCGCCACCGCGCCGCCCCAGGCGGGCCGCGCCGAAGCCGAYGGCCTCGTCATCAAGGTGGATGCGGCGTCGAGCACCGAACCCGCACGCCTGCGGGCGATCCTGCGTGACACCGCACTGCTGTCGGTGCCGGTCGACGACCTGCAGGGCTGCACCGAGATCGTCGTGACATCCGACCCGCAGGGCACCACCGCCGCCGTCGCCGGCCTGCCCGACGAACAGGCGACCACCATCGACGGCGACGTCCGGCCACAGATGGTCGGCATCTTCTCCGACCTGCAGGGCGCCCCGCCGGCCGGCCTGGACGTCCGCGCCGACATCGACTCCCGCTTCTCGTCGAGCCCCACCCTGATCAAGCTGGTCGCGATGATCGGCGCCGTGCTCGCGACACTGGCCTCGCTCGTGGCGCTGCACCGCCTCGACGGCGTCGACGGCCGCCGCGCCCGCCGCTTCCTGCCGGCACGCTGGTGGAAGTTCACCGGCATCGACGGGGTCGTCATCGGCGGGCTGCTGCTGTGGCACGTCGTGGGCGCCAACACGTCCGACGACGGCTACCTGCTCAACATGGCCCGCGTCTCCGAGAACGCCGGCTACATGGCCAACTACTTCCGCTGGTTCGGCGTCCCCGAGGCGCCGTTCGGCTGGTACTACGACGTGCTGGTGCTGTTCACGAAGGTGAGCACCGCGAGCATGTGGATGCGACTGCCCGCACTGATCGCCGGGATCCTCTGCTGGTTGATCATCAGCCGCGAGGTGATCCCGCGACTGGGTCGCGCGGTGCGCACCAACTCGACCGCCATCTGGACCGCCGGCCTGGTCTTCCTGGCGTTCTGGCTGCCGTTCAACAACGGCCTGCGCCCCGAACCGATCATCGCGCTCGGCGCACTGCTCACGTGGTGCTCGATCGAACGCGCCATCGCCACCGGACGCCTGCTGCCCGCCGCCGTCGCGGTGCTGATCGCGGCGTTCTCGCTCGCCGCCGGCCCGTCCGGACTGATCGCGCTCGCCGCCCTCATCGCCGGATCCCGGCCGATCGTGCAGACGCTCCTGAAGCGAGGCCGGAAGGTCGGCATCGCCGGGCAGGTCGCGCCGATCCTGGCGTCCGGCACCGTCGTGCTCGTCGCGGTGTTCGCCGACCAGACCCTCGCGTCGGTCCTCGAGGCCACCCGTGTCCGCACCGCCGTCGGGCCCAACGTGCCGTGGTTCGACGAGCGCCTGCGCTGGGACGCGCTGCTCAACGTCTCCCCCGACGGCTCGCTGGCCCGCCGCTTCGGCGTCTTCGTCATGCTGCTGTGCCTGGTGGTGTGCGTGATGATGGTGCTGCGCCGCGGGGGCCGCATCCCCGGCACCGCCGTCGGGCCGTCCCGCCGCATCCTCGGCATCATCTTCGCGTCGCTGCTGCTGATGAGCTTCACGCCCACCAAGTGGACGCACCACTTCGGCGTGTACGCGGGTCTCGCCGGCTCCGTCGCCGCGCTCGCCGCCGTCGCGGTCGCCGGCGCGAGCCTGCGCTCCAAGCGCAACCGGACCCTGTTCGCCGCGGCCGTGCTGTTCATCCTGGCGCTGTCGTTCACCGGCTCCAACGGCTGGTGGTACGTCTCGAGCTACGGCGTGCCGTGGTGGGACAAGCCGCCGTCCATCGGCGGGAAGGGCTTCTCCACCGCGCTGCTGGGCCTGACGGTCCTCGCGCTGCTGCTGGCCGCCTGGTACCACATCCGCGGGGCGTCCGGGAAGGACGAGGCGAACGGCAACGGCAACGGCGGCCGACTCGCCCGGGTCCGGCGCTGGTCGCCCGCACCGCTGACCCTGGCCGCCGCCGCGGTGGTGCTCTTCGAGATGCTCTCGCTCCTCAAGGGCGYCGTCGCGCAGTACCCGTCGTACTCGATCGCCCACTCCAACCTGAAGTCCGTGACCGGCGACTCGTGCGCGCTCGCCGACTACGTCCTCGTCGAGGACGACACGAACGCATCGCTGCTGAAGCTCCTGTCCCCGACCACTGATCCCGCCGGTGCGGGCGCGTTCGGCGCCACCGAATCGACCGGTTTCACGGCGAACGGTGTGGCCCGCGACCTCACCGCCGACAAGGAGAACGTCGCGGCCGGAGGCGCGAACAGCGTCGACAGCGGCACCGACTCCGACACCCAGACCACCACCGGCACCGGTGCCGGCACGGGCGGCGGCACCGAGACCACCGCGGGCGTCAACGGCAGCAGCGTGTCCCTGCCCTTCGGCCTCGACCCGGCGACCACACCGGTGCTCGGCAGCTACCAGTCCGGGGTCCAGCAGAAGTCCGACCTCGTCACCGGCTGGTACGGGCTGCCCGAGCGCAGCGACGACGCCCCGATCCTCACGATCGCGGCCGCCGGACGCATCCACTCCGTCGACCCCGACGGCGTCGTCACCGACGGCCAGCTGCTCGACGTCGAATACGGCACCCGCACCGCCGACGGCGGCATCGACGTCCTCGGACGCGTCGCCCCGATCGACATCGGTCCGGCGCCGTCGTGGCGGAACCTGCGGGTGCCGCTCGACCAGCTGCCCGCCGAGGCGAACGCCGTCCGGCTCGTCGCCTCCGACACCGGGCTCGCACCCGACCAGTGGCTCGCCATCACCCCGCCGCGGGTGCCGCACATGCAGACACTGCAGACCGTCGTCGGAAGCACCGCCCCGGTGCTGCTCGACTGGTCGGTGGGCCTGGCGTTCCCCTGCCAACGACCGTTCGCCCACCACGACGGCGTCGCCGAGGTGCCCGAGTACCGGATCCTGCCGGACCGCGTCGGCGCCCAGGCGACCAACGCGTGGCAGGACGCGATCGGTGGCGGCCCGCTCGGCTGGACGCATCTGTTGGTGAACGCGCAGACCATCCCGACGTATCTCGACCAGGACTGGCGGCGCGACTGGGGTTCCCTGGAACGGTTCACCCCGATCGTCCCGTCGGCGCAGGCCGCCGACATCGATGTGGAGCAAACGACCCGCTCAGGGCTGTGGTCGCCCGGTCCGATCCGCAACACGCCGCCCGCGTGACCTGCCTGTGAAGTACCTGAGAGGGATCGGGCTCATTTAGGTAACGGAAACATCTCGCCTACCATCGACAAACGTGCCAGACGTTGTGACAGCCCCCGCGCCCGGTCCCGAAGCCAGCGCTCCGCCCCCGGCTTCCCGTGCCCGAAACGCGGATGTCCGCAACGCTCGGCTGATCGCCGTCGTGACCGGCCTCCTCGGTGTCCTGCTCGCGCTGGCGACACCGTTCCTGCCGGTCACCCAGACCGCCGCGACGGTGTCGTGGCCCGACGGCCCGGTCGCGTCGAACATCGAAGCGCCGCTGATGTCGCAGGTGCCGGTGTCGCTGTCGGCGACGATCCCGTGCCGCGCCGTCGCCGAGCTGCCCGACGCGGGCGGCATCCTGCTGGCCACCGCGCCCCCGCAGGGTGAGAAGGCCGCGGTCAACGCGATGTTCGTGCGCGTCTCCTCCGAGACCGTCGACATCCTCGACCGCAACGTCATCGTCGCGACCGCGCCGCGCTCCGACGTCGAATCCGGGTGCACCGAGATCCGCATCGCCTCCGACGTCACCGGGACCACCGCCGAGTTCGTGGGCCTCACCGACGACGACGGCAAGCCGGTCACCGGCGAGCTGCTCCACGACTACCGCCCGCAGGTCGTCGGCATCTTCACCGACCTCGACGGCCAGTCGGTCCCCGGCCTGAGCTTCACGATGGACATCGACTCGCGGTTCTCGTCGAGCCCGACGCTGATCAAGCTCGTCGCGATGCTCGGCGCCGTCCTCGCGACCGCCGTCTCGCTGGTCGCACTGCACCGCCTCGACAGCGTCGACGGCCGCCACTCCCGCCGCTTCCTGCCCGCCCGGTGGTGGAAGCTGACCGGCGTCGACGGCGTCGTCGTCGGCACCCTCGTCGGCTGGCACTTCTTCGGCGCCAACACCGCCGACGACGGCTACCTGCTCACCATGGCCCGCGCATCCGAGCACTCGGGCTACATGGCCAACTACTTCCGCTGGTTCGGTGTCCCCGAGGCGCCGTTCGGCTGGTACTACGACGTCCTCGCCGCGATGGCGAAGATCTCCACCGCGAGCCCGTGGATGCGTCTGCCCGCACTGCTCGCCGCCGTCCTGTGCTGGATGGTCATCAGCCGCGAAGTGGTCCCGCGCCTCGGTCGCGCGGTGCGCACCAACTCCGTCGCCCTGTGGACCGGCGGCCTCGTGTTCCTCGCGTTCTGGCTGCCCTACAACAACGGCCTGCGCCCCGAACCGATCGTCGCCGTCGGTGCACTGCTCACGTGGTGCTCGATCGAACGCGCCATCGCCACCGCCCGCCTCCTGCCCGCCGCGATCGCCGCGCTGATCGGCGCGTTCACTCTCGCCGCCGCCCCGACCGGCCTGATGTGTATCGCCGCGCTGCTCGCCGGCATCCGCCCCATCACCCGAATCATCGTCCGACGCCGCCACCGGATCGGCACACTGTCGCAGCTGCTGCCCCTGGCGGCAGCCGGCATGCTGGTGCTGGTCGTGGTGTTCGCCGACCAGACCTGGGCGGCCGTGATGGAGGCCACGCGCGTCCGCACGATCATCGGACCGAACCTCGAATGGTTCCAGGACTACCAGCGCTACTACTTCCTGTTCGTGCAGACCACGGACGGCTCGCTGGCCCGCCGCTTCGCGTTCCTGACGATGCTGCTGTGCCTGTTCACGGTGCTGTTCGTGTTCCTGCGCCGCAAGCGGATCCCCGGCGTCGCCGCCGGACCGTCGTGGCGCCTGATGGGCATCGTGTTCGGAACGATCTTCTTCATGATGTTCAACCCCACGAAGTGGACCCACCACTTCGGGGCGTACGCGGGCATCGCCGGATCCCTCGCCGCGCTGACCGCCGTCGTCGTGTCGGCGAGTGCGCTGCGATCGCGGCGCAACCGCACCATGTTCCTCGCCGGCCTGCTGTTCGTGCTCGCGCTGTCGTTCTCCGGCATCAACGGGTACTGGTACGTCTCGAGCTACGGCGTGCCGTGGTTCGACAAGACGGTGCAGTTCAACGGACGCGAATCCTCCACCCTGTTCCTGGTGCTGTTCGGCCTCGCCGTGGCACTGATCGCGTGGCAGTACCTGCGTGAGGGCTACGCCCCCCCGCCCGAGAAACCCACCAGCCCCAAGGGCCGGCGGATCCGCAAGTTCGCGGCCGCCCCGCTGACCGTCATCGCCGGACTCATGGTGCTGTTCGAGGTGCTCTCGCTACTCAAGGGTGCGGTGTCGCAGTACCCGGCCTACTCGCTGGGCCGCTCCAACATCGAGGCGCTCGCCGGCAAGACGTGCGGCCTCGCCGACGACGTGCTCGTGGAACAGGACCCCAACGCGGGCGCCCTGCGCCCGATCGTCGACCGGGCCAACCCGCTGGCCGACCCCAACGATCCGCTCGCCGGCAGCAAGCCCGTCGGCTTCACCCCCAACGGTGTGCCGGACGACCTGACAGCCGACTACGTCGAAGTCAAGGCCGGCATGGGCAACACCGACAGCCAGAGCATCGGGCCCACCTTCGAGACCGGAGGCGGATCCGGCACCACCGGCGGCGTCGGCGCCCTCGGCGTCAACGGCAGCACCGTCAAACTGCCGTTCGGGCTCGACCCCGCCCGCACCCCGATCCTCGGCAGCTACCAGGACGGCGTCCAGCAGCAGGCATCCGTCGTCTCCAGCTGGTACCAGCTGCCCGAACGCAGCGACGACTCCCCGCTCGTGGTGATCTCCGCCGCCGGCCGCATCTGGTCCGTCGACCAGATCACCGGACAGACCAACTACGGACAGCCGCTCAACCTCGAGTACGGCAAGCGTCAGCCCGACGGCACCGTCGACATCCAGGGCACCTACGTCCCCCGCGACATCGGCCCCGCGCCGTCGTGGCGGAACCTGCGGATCCCGCTCGACGAACTGCCCGCCGACACCGACGTCGTCCGGATCAACGCGTCCGACCCCAACCTGACCGGCGACCAGTGGTTCGCGTTCACGCCGCCGCGCGTGCCCAAGCTCGAATCGCTCAGCAGCGTCGTCGGCACCGCACAGCCCGTCCTGCTGGACTGGGCCGTCGGACTGCAGTTCCCGTGCCAGCGTCCGTTCAACCACCTCAACGGTGTCGCCGAGATGCCGAACTACCGGATCCTGCCCGACCGGCCCCTCGCCGTCAGCTCCACCGACACGTGGCAGTCCCTCGAAAACGGCGGACCCCTCGGCTGGACCGAGATGCTCGCCGGCGCCACCACCGTCCCGACGTACCTGAACAACGACTGGGGCCGCGACTGGGGCTCCCTCGAGCGGTACGACCGGCACTACCCCAACGCCGCAACGGCAACCGTCGACACCGAGCAGATCAACCGCTCGGGCTTCTGGTCCCCGGGGACGCTGAGGGTGTACGAGCCGTAGGGCCTGTCGGCCTGTCGGCCTGTCGGCCTGTTGGCCTGTTGGCCTGTTGGCCTGTTGGCCGAATGTCACATGCGTTCAGTTCGATTGAACGTATGTGACATTCGGCCATTAAGAGGGTTGTGGATAACCACATTGCTTATCCACAGAGGCGCCAAGGAGCCGTGAACTCGCTCGACCAGCCGCAATCATGACCTCCATGAGACGAGGATCGTGGGGCGACGACGGCGCGGCAGGACTCCACCACCTGAGCGTCAACGGGATCGTCCGAACCGCAACACTCCTCGAGCAGGGCGTCACGCGCGGGGCCATCTCAGGGCGATGTCGCCGCGGAGGACCCTGGCAGCGCGTGCTGCCCGGTGTCGTAGCACTCCAGAGCGGTTCCCTGAGCACCCTCCAACGCAACACCGCAGCGCTGCTGTACGGCGGCGATGGCGCCGTGCTCTCCGGCCACGCGGCACTCGGGGCCCACGGATACGACCAGTCCGCGAGCAAAGGCGACGTCCTGCTGCTCATTCCGTCGACGAAGCACCGGCGCGACTTCTCGTTCGTCACGGTCGAACGGACGTGGCGAATGCCTGACCATCTCACTCGAGGCACCCTGCGCATCGCTCCGATCGCCCGCAGCCTGCTCGACGCGGCACGACGCACATCGCTGCCCGACGCCTGCCGGGCGCTGCTCACCGGCGCAGTACAGCGCGGGGACGTTGACGTCGACCAACTCGCCGAAGAACTCGACAATGGAAGCTGCCGTGGCAGCGCACTGCCCCGGCGAGTTGTCCGCGAACTGTCCGACGATGCTCATTCGGTCGCGGAGATCGCTGCGCAGCAGCTCTACGCGACGACCACGCTGCCACTGATGGTGCACAACAAGGACATCATCGGCGCCGACGGCACCTGGCTCGCACGCCCCGACGGGTGGATCGACGACCTCGCCGTCGCTTGGGAAATCGACTCTCTCAAACACCATTTCAGCGCGCAGGCACACGAGGCGACGATGCTCCGGCGCGCCCGGATGCAGCGGCACGGGATCATCGTCGTGACGCACCTACCGAAGCAGATCCAACGCGATCCGAGCACCGTCATCGCGGATCTCGTGATCGCGTGTGAGCAGGCGTCGGCCCGTGAACGGCCGAATGTCACATACGTTCAATCGAAGTGAACGTATGTGACATTCGGCCAACAGCAGGGAAAGCGATCAGAACGGCAGCAAGTGGTGCTTGCGCGGGTTCTTGAACACCGTCTTGTCGCGGAGCAGGGTGAGTGCCTTGCGGATCTCGAGGCGGGTGGTCGACGGCTCGATGACGGCGTCGATGTAGCCGCGCTCGGCCGCGATGTACGGCGTCGCGACATGCTCGTTGTAGAAGTTGATGAGCTGCGCGCGGACGGCGGGGGCGTTGTCGCCGGCGGCCTCGATCTGCTTGCGGCCGATGAGGTTGACCGCGCCCTCGGCACCCATGACCGCGATGCGGGCGGTAGGCCAGGCCAGGTTGACGTCGGCGCCGAGCTGCTTGGAGCCCATCACCGCGTAAGCGCCGCCGTACGCCTTACGAACCACGACAGTAACCTTCGGGACGGTCGCCTCGACGTACGCGAACAGGAAGCGACCGCCACGCTTGATGACGCCGACCTTCTCCTGCTCCACACCGACCAGGAAGCCCGGAGTGTCGACGACGAACACCAGCGGAATGTCGTACGCGTTGCAGACCCGCACGAAGTGCGCGCCCTTGTCCGACGCCGCGGCGTCGAGCGCACCAGACAGCTGCATCGGCTGGTTCGCGACGACGCCGACCGGGCGGCCGTCGACTCGTGCGAAGCCGGTGATGAGGTTCTGCGCAGACTGGCTGCGGACCTCGAGGAACTCGCCGTCGTCGAAGATCTTGATGAGGATGTCGTGCATGTCGTAGCCGGCGTTGTCGGCGTCGGGCATGAACGCGTCGAGCGACAGATCGTCCTCGGTGATCTCCGGCTCGAGGCCCGGGTTGATGATCGGAGGCTTCTCGGTGCAGCTCGACGGCATGTAGCTCAGGTACTCGCGCGCGTACTCGAACGCGGCCTTCTCGTCGGCCGCGACGTGATGGATGTTGCCGTACTCGGCCTGGTGGCGGGCGCCACCCAGCTCGTCGAGGCTGACGTCCTCGCCGGTGACCGACTTGATGACGTCCGGACCGGTGACGAACATGTACGACTCTTCGGTCGCGATCACGATGTCGGTGTTGATCGGTGCGTACACCGCACCGCCGGCGCACTTGCCGAGGATGATCGAGATCTGCGGGCACATGCCCGACAGCGGCTCCTGGCGACGACCCATCTCGGCATACCACGCGAGCGACGTCACCGCGTCCTGGATGCGCGCGCCCGCGGATTCGTTGATGCCGACGACAGGGCAGCCGATCTTGATGGCGAAGTCGTTGACGGCGGCGACCTTGCGGCCGAAGATCTCGCCTGCGGCACCGCCGAAGACGGTCTGGTCGTGCGCGAACACCGCGACCGGACGCCCGTCGACCAGGCCGTGGCCGGTGACGACACCGTCGCCGTACGGGTTGGACGCGTCACCGGGCTGGCGGGCCAGCTGGCCCATCTCGACGAACGTGCCCGGGTCGAGGAGCATGTCGATGCGCTCGCGCGGCGTCGGCAGGCCCTTGTCCTTGCGCTTCTGGATCGCTTTGGGGTTACCCGGGGCCTTCGACAGCTCGAGCTTTTCGTGCAGTTCCGCAAGTTTTTCTGCGGTGGTGGTGCTCACTCAGTTGCTCCGCTTCTCGATCTCGGCCAGCTTGTTCGACAGGTCCGCGCCGACCTTGGAGATGTAGGGCTCGTCGACGATCTGGATGTGGTCGCCACCGATGTAGACGACCTCCAGGTTCTCCGCCACCTCGCCCCAGCCGCCGTCGGGCTGACGCGTCCCGAACGACGGCTCGAGGTTGATCGCGTCGTCGTGGTACTTGTCCGCCATGTACAGCACGACGTCGCCGTCGTACTGCTGCGGGTCCGCCGTCTGGATGGCCCGGTTGTCGAGCCACGACGTGCGCTGGTGTTCGATGATGCCGCCGGGGATCTTGGCGCCGCTCAGCTTCAGCAGATCCATGAGGATCCCGATCTGCTCCTCGTCGCTGCCGGCCTCCGCGAGGCGATCGAACGGCAGCGGCGCGTCGACGCCGTACGTCTTCTTCGCGAACGCCGCGTAGCGCTGCCAGCGGGCCCGGATCTCGTCGGGGGTGTCCTCGACCTTCTCGCCGGCCATGACGGTGTCGATCAGTCCGACGATCCGGACGTCGGCACCCTGCTCGCGCAGCTGACGGGCGACCGCGTAGGCGAGCACGCCACCGAGCGACCAGCCTGCCAACACGTACGGGCCGTCACCCTGGATCTCGCGCAGCAGCGGCACGTAGGCCGCGGCGCGCTCGTCGATCGGGCCCTCGACCCGCTCCAGGCCGAACATCGGGGTGTCCGCGGGCAGACGCTTGAGCAGCGGCTCGTACGCCACCGTCGAACCACCCGCCGGATGGAACACGAACACCGGCACCGCATCCGAACCCTCGGCGCGAGGACGCAACGTGCGCACCAGACCGTCGATCTTCAGACCGTCCTCGAGATGCTGACGCACCGTCTCGGCCAACTGCTCGATGGTCTCGGCGTCGAGGACGTCGTCGACGGTGATCTCGCCACCGGACCGCTCGGTCAGACGGGCCGCCAACTTCTCGG
>NZ_JBFRDL010000070.1:0-18649 GCF_052113525.1 Rhodococcus sp. TAF43 | reverse complement strand
GCGCTGCGCGAACCGGAAGCACTCGTCTCCCTGAACGGCGGCGGTAGCCGCTGGATGCGAACCGTGTTCGGTCGCCCCGTCGAACCGCCGAAGGCGCGGCCCGCTCGACGTGCCCGCGCCCCACGGACGCCCACCGATCCCGGGCGGGGCGCCCGCCGGCCGTCACAGGCTCGGACGCGAGAGCCGGACCGTTCCACCGACCGGCGGCCGGGGGAACCCCGGGACCGGTCGACGGCCCGCCGAGCACGTAGGTAGAACCGCGGGGACGCACAACCGAATGAAAGAACAAAGGGGGGCACATGCAGCGGGTCACCGCGAACTGTGATGGTTCCATCGGGCCGTTCGGAGACACCGACGCGGCCGAGCAATGGTTGGCGGCGAGGCTCGCATTCCTCTGCACACTCACCGGCCAGAAAGGCACACCCACGGCCCACATCCTCGATGTCGACACCGGCGGCCCCTGCCTCTGCCCAGCGGTCTACGACAGCAGCACCGACACCGTCCGCATGCACTACACCCCGAGCGAGGAGGATGTCTTCGACGTCGCCGCGGTCGACGGCATGCTCCTGCACGCGCTCGGACACCGCGCCCGCCGCGCCCAGGCGAAGATCCTGCGGTGGTTCGGGTGGACACTCGCAGCAGCCGCCCTCGCGTTCGCGGCCATCACGGCGTTTCGAGACGACCCCGCCCGAGACCATCCCACCCCGCCGCTGCTGATGTCCATCGCAGTCCTGGCGGCGTTGGGGCTGCTCCACAGCGCGGCGCTGGCCCGCGCCCACTGGCGGGCAGAGACCGACGCCGACGACTACGCGCTGCGTCACGGTGGGCCACGACCGATCCTGACCTTCCTGCGCCGAATGTCCGGCGACCCCGTCTCCGAATCCGCTATCCCCCGCGCGCGGCCCGCACGCCGCATCGCGCGCCTCCAAACGCGCTTCTGGGGCGACTCGACCCTCGTCACCGACGAACCCAGCCTGCCGCCGATCGCAGATCCCACCACGACGGACGACCAGATGTGACTGTGACCAGTCGCCGCACGATCGCTCTGCGCGGGGTACTCGACCTGTGTGTGCTGGCACGCTGACCGAGGCACCGTTGCACGGGTACGAGCTACCACCCCCAGCTCGCCGAGCGCGGCACCCGACATCTCGAACGGCACGACACACGCTGCTCGCCCGCGTGAAGACCGCCGGACACATCTCCGAACGTCCAGAATCCTCACCTCGCGGCCCGCCGCGCATCCACATCACTCTCACCGACGCCGGCCGCTCAACACTGAGAAGGTGCAGCAGAATGGAACGACCTCCACAAGGCTGTCGCTACGGTACTTGCCACAGCCGCCGACTGAGCCCCGGACCGCCTGTCCGCGTGCTAGGGCATTACGCCACTGGTGATTGTCGTGACTGATCAGCAGCAGCTGCGACAGGTCGACCGTTGAGAGCGTCGACTGTCGACCTTTCCCGATAGGCCCCGAAGGCAAGCCACACCAAGAACCCGAACCCGACCGTCACGTAGAGAGTGCCGAATCCGTGCTGCCACAGGGCCCAGTCGAGCTCGCGATCCCCGGCCGTCGGCAACAGGTGTTCAGGGCCCAGTCGAGCTCGCGATCCCCGGCCGTCGGCAACAGGTGTTGCGGGCCGATCAGGAAGAGTGCACCGATACCGGTGGCGGCGACGGTATTCCATCCACTGGGTGCCCGCACGACCCCGAGTGCCAGTGCCAGCAGTGCGGGGGCTGCCCACACCCAGTGATGCGACCACGACACCGGCGATGCCAACAGGACCGCCGCCGCATTCGCGAGCAAGGCCGGTACGAGATCGTCGTGGTCGAGAGCCCGCCGGATCGCGATTACCGCCACGGCGAGCATGGCCGCGACCGCGACCAGCCACAGCACCGACCCGATGTGCTCGGGCGGCCCGAATCGCGAGATGACCGCCTTGAAGGACTCGTTGTTGGCGAAGTAAGCCGGACCGATCCGGCCCGTATCCGGGAGGGTCTGCGACCAGTATTTCGTGGACGCCTCGGGCATCACGGCGAAAGCCAGCGCGGTGAATCCGAGGGCCGCGACGACGATGCGGCCACTGGTCCGCCAATCGCGTTTGAGCAGGAACAGCAGCAGGAAGGCGATGGGGGTCAGTTTGATCGCGGCCGCGAGCCCGATCAGTAGCCCGCGCGGCCATTTCGGCTTCTCCGTCAGCACATCGAGGGCGACCAACGCCATCAGGACCATGTTGATCTGCCCGAAGCTGATGGTTTCGCGAACGGGCTCGAGTTG
Source organism: Rhodococcus sp. TAF43 (assembly GCF_052113525.1). Taxonomy (NCBI): domain Bacteria; kingdom Bacillati; phylum Actinomycetota; class Actinomycetes; order Mycobacteriales; family Nocardiaceae; genus Rhodococcus; species Rhodococcus sp. TAF43. The sequence goes on along the minus strand of NZ_JBFRDL010000070.1, from coordinate 16,374 downwards.
CAGCGCCACGGCGACGGCGAGGGCTGTCACGGTCCACGAGGCCCGCGCGCCCAGTTGCGGTCGCATCCGGCCGAGGACCAGGCGCAATGTCATCGCCAGCGCGGCGACAGACACGAGGGTGAACACGAGCTTGCCGAGCCCGAGGGGAATGACCGCCAGCGGGACGAACAACATTGCCGCGAGCGGCGGGTACGTGAACGGCAGCCCGAAATCGCCGACCACGGGCGGCAACGCGCCGTACATGTCTCCGCCGTCGAGCAGCACCCTCGCGCCCATGCGGTAGACGAGCAGGTCGATGTAGGTGTTCCCGACGAGGAAGCTGACGGTCAGGCCGGCCGAGATAGCCAGCGCCGCGACCGCAACAGCGGCGCCTGCACGGCTGCGGAAGAACAGTTCGGATGACGCCCAGCCGCTTCGGTTCTGCCCTGAATGCCGCATTCGACAAACCTAGTAGTCGGTATGCGATGTCCCTATCGGGGTGCACGTACGGCGAGTTGCCACCACGGCGGCGCGATCCGCCAAGGGTGGAGGGCTGCCCAATCGTCGAAGGTGGCCGACCATATCTCGGAGGCGAGCTGGGTGAGGGTGCGGTAGTCCGGCGCGGGCTCAGCGGGGGTGGCCTCGCTGAAGCCGTGGACGCGAAGGCGCGCCATCACGGTCAGGCGGCCGCGGTCGGCGTCGGCCCAGGCGATCACGAGGTCGCCGACGGTCACCCAGCTGGTTTGCAGTCAACGGTGGTGGCGGGCCGAGTGCCAGACCACCTGGCGGAAGTCGACGCCGACAGCACCAACCGATAAGTCCGTTTTGTAACCAAAGCGAGACTTGGCATCGCCACCCGAATTGGTCGAACGACCGGTTTCATACGACATGATTCCTGCAGCTCCCAGCAAGTTCACAGGAGCTTCACAGGAAGTAGGAGGGGAAGTGAGCAGATCATCCCTACGCGGTCTTGAAGGGCCTCGTAGATATTTGAAAGGTTCGGCACGGGCGTTCGGCGTGCTGGCGATCGCCGCGACACTCACGGTGAGCGGTGCAGGTGGCGCTCTTGCCACACCTGACAGCGAGGTCGGGCAAACCCCGGTCACCACCACGACCGCGCCAGCAGAGCCAGGCGCAACTGACGCAGGCGCAAGCGGACCCGCGGACACACAAGCGCCTGCCGGGCAGGACGAGACAGCCGAACCTACACAGAAACCCTCCACACGGCGCGGCGAAGCGGACCGCATCGGCACGGTTACAACAGCGCCGCCCTCTGCCGCGGTGGATGTCGAGATGCCAGAACGCGAGCCGGGGAAAGCGAAACTGAGCGGCCAGGAGCTCGTTCGGGCCCAGCAGCACGCGTTGACGGTGCCCGCAGACCAGCTGCCGGAACTCCCTGCAGGAATGGCCGCACGAGCACAGCGCGAAGCTCTCCCGGAAGGCATCAGCGAGGAAGACGCCGAGCTGTCCGAGCGGATGGCCATGGTCGCCAACTCCAACTGCCAGTTCTACGTCCCGTCGCCACACGCAGTGTGCGGCGAGATCCGCAACAAGTACAACGCCATGGGCGGACCGGGCAGCTTCCTAGGCCTTCCGACCTCACCCGAGTACCAGAACCCCGGAGCAACCGGCTACCGCAGCGAGTTCCTACACGGATCCATCTACTGGTCCGCCGCCACCGGCGCCCACCCGGTCACACCACTGTTCATGACCAAGTGGGCCCAGCACCAATGGGAAGCCGGCTGGATGGGCTACCCGAAAACCGACGAAATCCCCAACGGCGACAACATCGGAAGCCGCCAAGAGTTCCAACACGCCAACGCCGCCATCTACTGGAACTCCGCAGTGCCCGCTCCTGGCCTCAGCGTTATCAACGGACTGATCCGCGACAAATGGAACACCCTCGGCGCCCAAACCCCCGGCAGCCTTCTCGGGTACCCCACGTCCGACGAGAAGACTCTCCCCGACGGCGCCGGGCGTATGAACCGCTTCGAACGCGGAGTCATTTACTGGTCCCCTGCAACTGGGGCCCACCCAGTAATTGGCGCAATTTTTTCTCAGTGGGCGTCCGCGGGATACGAGACGAGCAGTTGGGGCTACCCGATTGCTGGGCAATTGAGTTCTAGCAGCGGAGTCGATGAGCAGCAATTCCAAAACGGCCGAATCTATAGCTCGGGATTCCATATTCCGATTGCACCCAATCTCTCCCTTTCCCTCGGTATCCCATCATCTGGAGCCCTGCAGCCGGCGATTGTTACTGACGGTATCGCACTCAATGGTCCAGGATTCAGCGTGAGATTCAGGAAGGCATCGAATGACGGATCCTTTGAACTGTCATACACTCGCACAAATGCCCAATCTCCGAGCTCATTCGAAGCACTCTTTGGCCTTCCTGCCGGGTACAGCCTTCAATCAAATGGAACGAGAATTAACGTCCTCTCCCCAACAGGCGATCTTGTAGCAGGGGTCGGGCTTCCGTTCGGGTTCGATGCGAACGGCCAGCTGGTTCCAGTGCAAACCAGCCTTAACGGAAATCGCATGTCACTGCAGTTCGGGAGCGGCGGTACATATCCAACCGAAGCAGTCTCGATTGCGGGTGGCGGGAACGTACTCGACGAATGGTGGAATACAGGCATCCAACAGCGCCAGGTATGCGAGCAGAATCCCTACGATTGCGCGCGCGTCCGAAATGCTCGTGGCCCCGCGTACGATCTCTCTGTTGAAGCATTTCCAGACACCCACAATCTCATCCCGCCGCTGCCAGGAAAAACTCAATGGCGACCTGCGACTGAAGACAATCGGGTCGATGCCGCTCGCCACTGCATGTGGAATGGATACATGACCGAGGGCGCGAATTCTGATTTCGCCCGACAGATGGCGGGTGCACATGAGTTGGACGGGAGGGCAAAGCCTGGATATAAACTCAATGGCGAACTCATGGACCGGTTCAACAACGAAACAGGCGTCCATGTCGGGCTGAGAAATGAGGGAGATCCGGACAATATCGGGTCAACATGCATCCAGTACGCCAAGAATGCACCGATCGTTGATCCATCGACGATCGATCTCTCGAATCCGAACCACAACAGTCTAATCGCCCTGCTACACCCAATGTAACCAGGACACAGCCGGGACACGGGAGTGCGGCCCAGGGGTGTACCCCTGGGCCGCACGGTTTACCACGACAGCAAAAAGGAGACTCATGAAGAGACAGTGCGGAGAGTGGAGAAAATGAACGACCCATCCCGGGGCCCTTCAGCCTGGAATAAGTCGCTGCAAATAATCGTTGGTCTAACACTGGGTGCCGGACTATGGACCGCAGTTCAGCGGATTACTCCAGCCTTTTCCAATTGGACTGTAGACGTTCTCGTAGTCCCGATTGCAATCTCTTTGACGATTTGCATTATTATATCAATAAGACAGAACCTTATAGCCTTCGCGGCTTCCATTCTGTTCGGCACGATCATATTCGCTCTGGCGTACACCATCTTGGTAGTTTACGGCAGCTCTCCATCCATTTATTAACCCTACACCTTCGGATCCGGTGCCAAACTTGGACGTTGAGCGAGACCATTCATTGCACGACGAATCGGTTTAACTTTGGGCGCAACGCAAAGCGCCCCAACCCTCGGTGACTCTTATCGAAATAGATGATTTCCAGGGCTCATTCGGTATCATTCTAATAATTTCGGGCCGTCTTCTACGAATTGAGAGGAGAATTCAGTAGCGCTACAGCTGCCGCGGAAATCACGACTGCAGGAGTAGCAGCAACTCGCCAGGACCATTTCCTGTCTCGGCCCGAAAAGTAGAGTGTGCGAATAGCCCATAGAGAAAGCGAGATGGCGAGGGTTAGGGCTGCTACCGATCCATATAGGAGCTTATCGGGTCCCGTTGCGCTTTCGAAAGGGACCCATTCGTAGTTCAGTGAAAAAAGGATCGCAATCGAGCTAACCGTAAAGAAAAGACTAACGATCCCGGGCGGTCGACTGCTCGCAGCGTCAGTCTCGTCTCGCGCGTTCATACACGTAGAGTACGCGGCTGATACACCGAAGGGCCTCGGAGATCCAGCGGCCATCCAGATCGGGATCGACCACGTACTGCGTCGGGACGGCCCAGCGGCCAACAAGGGAACTGCGGGCACCGCTCGTACCGCAGGCTGGCGCCGAGTTCGCCGAAGTGGGTGAGACCGAAATGGAGGAGTTCATGCAGGTCCGGAGCGGCCAGCAGAGGTGGCGTCGAAGCTGAACCGACTCAGCCGCGACTTCCACTCTGCTGAGCTGGCGATCCGGTTGACCCAACGCCGTATTCGGCGAGGGCGGTTTCGCTGAAGCGTCGGTCGCGGAGGCCGGCCATCACCTCGAGGCGTTCACGGTCGGCGGCGGTCCAGTCGATCGCGAGGTCGTCGACGGTCAATCTCCCCCACTGGGCGTCGGCGTCGAGCTGGCCCACGAGGACCTCGCGCAGGCGGGCGGGCGGGTGTGGTGAGCACGGTCATCGTGTCCGAGTCGCGGGTGACAACGTGGGCGGCTGAGCGCAGGGCCGGGGTGCGGTACGCCCAGGCGCAGGCCGCGCACAGTGTGCGGCCGTCGCGGTTGGTCCAGGAACTGGAGCCAGTGAAGCGCTTCGAGACAACCTGACCGACCGGGGTCATCACCGCCGTGTGGCGCCCGCACCGCGCGCAGCCGCCGGCCGGTGCGGGCGTCACGATGGGGGACGTGTCATCTTCGCTGGTCACAGCACCTCGGTAGGCGCACCATACGACGTCGTCTACGAGTCGTGTCCCAGAGTCCGCGTTGGCATCGGTCACCCGTTTACGGTCGCACGAGACAATTGCTGGCCGCGCAAAGGCCGCGGGTGACGGTCCGAAATCTCGTGTCTGCGTGGCGGCAAGCTAGGCCGCGATTTGTTCGAATCGCTGCTGCATGCTGCGAATCGAGTCCAGTTCGACACCCCATCCGCTCTGGGTCTGTCCGAGTCTCACTGTGATCGGGGTGCCGCGCGGCGGGAAGCCAGGGTTCTGGCTGAGGAACATGACGTTGGCCGACCATCGGGTTCCGGCATCATTTTCGATCATCATCCCGACAACGGACGTTTCAATCGGGGCGAGCGACTTCGCAGAGATCGTCTCGGAGAGAAGCGCTACGGATTCATCGCGGCCGCTCGGGTCACCAACGACATTCGCCTGCTTATCTGTGGGCGATGTTGTTGGTTCGAGCACGGCTGCGAGCACATCCCCCACCACCTCCTTGGTCGGCGCCTCTGCTTCCCTGGGCGGACTCTGGATCGACGACGTGGTCGTCTCGCTGCCCTGAACATCGGAACATGCGACCAGCCCAGCGGACACGGCCACCAGCAGCGTCCCGGCGGCGATCGCAGGCTTGATTCGGAGCGTCTTCATCATGTTCAGCATCTTTCTTCCGGCGGGACGCCGGCTACGCAGGTGGCCGGTCTCGTGAGTTACACGGCGACGTCAACCGAATCGATTCGGCCGTCGACGATTTCGAGAACTGTGTCAGCGTAGTCCCGGGCCAGGGGGTCGTGAGTTGCGACGACAACAGTCACGCCCGACTGCGCCTGAGCACGCAGTAGTTCGAACAACGCGATGGAGTTCTGTCGGTCCAGCGCGCCGGTCGGCTCGTCGGCGAGCAGCACCTGCCGGTCACCGAGCAGAGCCCGCGCGACGCCGACCCGTTGGCGTTGTCCTCCGGAGAGTTGCCGCGGGAACCTCTTCTCGAGCCCTTGGAGACCCACGTCGGCGAGCATCTTGCGGCCGAGCGGTTCCATAGTCCGTCTGGGCTTTCCTCCCGATACGGACGGCAGGATGACATTCTCGACGGCCGTGAACTCTTCGATGAGGTTGTGGTCTTGGAAGACCACCCCGATGTCTTCGCGCCGCATGAGTGCTCTGGCGTCGGAGGTCATGGAGCCGATGTCGTGGCCGGCCACGAACACCGATCCGGAGTCGGCGGTGTCGAGGCCCGCCATCAGGTTGATCAGCGTGGTTTTGCCGGAGCCACTGGCGCCGTAGAGAGCGACGAACTCGCCACACCCGATGTCGAGGGAAATGCCGTTGACGGCCTTGGTCACCTCGGCCCCTGACACGTACTTCCGTATGACGGACTTCAAGGAGACGACGGGAGCGGACGTCCTAGACCTTGACAATTTCTGCTCCTTCGGGAGTTGTGACGGGCTGGGGCTGCTCCGATTGCTTGCGTACTTTGCCGAGCTTCAATCCGCGGGCGACCATGAGGTAGGCGACCGCCGCGCCGACCAGGAAGCTCGCCGCGACGATGTAGTACATCGACCACGGGATCGGGACGTTGGTTACCGCCTCAGTTACGGCATCCTGGTTGAACGTGGTGATCACCCACACGCTCAGATAGCCTGCGAATTCACCGAATACGAGCGATGTCAGTAGGATTGGCAGCAGATATAAGCCTGCGGTGTTGCGGAGCCATTTCTCACGGATCCCGGCGGCGTGCAGGGCGCGTACTACCGGCCGCAATCGGGTGATGACGGCGCGGCTGACCGATAGTGAGAGTACGACGACCAGGATTCCCATCAGCCAGACGGCCAACTGGAGTGATGTCGGCACGGGAATGACGTCCTGTGTCTTGTTGATGATGATGGACAGGTCGATGAATCGCCCGTTCTGCTCGCGGTAGTCGGCGGCCTTGGTGGTCTGTTCGTCGGTGAGGTCGCTGTACAGGCCGCGGGGAGTGCTGATCGGCCAGTTGTGTTCGAGTGCGGTCGGCAGCAGCACTAGTCCGTGGATGTTGCTGCCGAAGGCGAACTCTCGCGGGATTGCGACGGGCAGCGCTGGCAGGACCTCGAATGTGGGTGGTGCGGTCATCGTGGTGGTGCCGATGACTGTATCGCGGCCGGTCACGAAGTCGCCCAGGACGCCGCCGCCACGCAGCAGTGCTCGTTGGGGATCGGTGAGCGTGGCGCCTAGCCAGGTCTCGACGTCGCCTTCGTTGTGGAAGGCTCGCAGGCTGCCGATTTTCGGTTGGGCGCCGATGGTGACGAATACCGAGTCGTCGGGCGCGTCAGGATTCGAGTACCCGATGCCGTAGACGTCGATGGGATCTCGCAGTGAGGTGCTTGCCTCGAAGTCGGAGCGGTCCTCGGACCGAATCGGCTTTCCGCTGTCCATCCCACCGTTTATCTCCACGTATCCGGGCGGAATCTCCGCGAGCTGTGTGGCGTTCGACAGCTGCTTGACCAGCGGTGCCGTGGTCGAGAGCATGAGCGGAGTTGCCACAGCAACGGTCAGCAGGAGAACGATGAAACTCGTTCGCATCCGCTCCTGCGCGAGGATCCTGCCGACGAACAGTCCACTCATCCCGAGTCGCTTCACGAGCAGGGGGCTGAGCAGGAGCAGCAGGCTGCCTGCGCATGCGGTGAGGAAGATGATCGCGAGCCCGGACCGCTCGTACTGCTCAGGCCCGTGTGTCTCGGCCTGGTAGCCGCTGACCAAGACCCATACTGCTGCGACGCACCCGGCCAGCACAGCGATCACGCCGAGATAGGGCAGGACCGTGCGCACGATCGAGCGGCGGGCTCGTCCTGTGCGTGTGCCAGCCGCGATCTTCGGGTAGAACGCGAGAGCGCCGACGACGACGCCAACGGCCGCGAGGAGTAGCAGTCGCGGAATCTCCCCGAAGGGCCACACCACCGGGGACAGCAGTCGATGGACCCAGGACGACAGCGCCGGGCGGATCAGGTAGCCGACGATCGCACCGACGACGACACCACCGACCACGAAGATCGTGATGCCGGCAGCACAGGCGAGGAGGAATCCGCCGAGCACTGCGCGACGACGGACACCGGCCTTCTCGAATACCGCCTCGCTCTGACGCAGCCACACCAGCAGAAGCACCAGTGCGAAGACCGAGAACACCACGGGCAGAACCACTGCGGGGATGGTGTACTCGAGGCTCCGGTCGTGAGCCGAATATCGGTCCTTGGCCAGAACATTGTCGCGGTCGTAATACAACGGGCTCGGCGCCGAGTTGAACTTCCCGAGATATCCGTCCAGGACTTCCTGCTGTGCTTGGATCTGATCCAACACCGGGCGCGGATCATCGCCGTTCCAGAAGAGCGTCGAGGTGAATGCAGCGTCCCGGCTCGGGGAGAAGTACCGATCCGGAAGAGTCCTCATCGTGCCGGCGCCCGCCAGTATCTCCCGGGTGTCCTGCCGATAGTTGTTGACGTATGTGCCGACTACAACCCAGCCGTCGTTCGAATCAGACAGTGCCGGGGAAACTTTCGTCCCGATGCCCAGTTCCGTCGACAGCGCCTCGGAAGCAGCCAACTCGCCCGGGGCTTGCGGGAAGCGCCCACCGGTCAGTTCGATCGCGTCCGGGTACGGATTGGGGTCCCATTCAGATTCTCGGATCGCGACAGGTCTGCCGTGCTCGTTGAGAACAGGCACTCCGTCGTTCCTCAACGGGACAGTGAGCTCGGTTTCCACCCTGCCCATGCGCGCGAACAGGTCGGTGTCGACCGGGTAGTCCGGGGTGAGGAACACCGGTGGCAGATTGGCCGCAAAATCCGCGGTGCCTCCGAGCGATTCTGTCTGTTGCTGCGGAGACAATTGCAGGGCATTCAGGCTCATGACGATCGTCGCCACGATCGCCGCCGCCAGTCCGAGCAACGAGAAGGAGGCTAGAAGGGGCCTGTATCGGAGAAGGCCGCGCGCGATGAAAACGGATGCAGAAATAATGCGGTCCCCCAGACGAAAGTTCTTCTACGCCAAAAATCCTGGCTTCGGCCTGCAACTCCAACGGGCTTGCCAGCGCGACGACGCGAAGGGCGTTCGCGAAGCCCTCACCGCGCGGCACACGACATCCGCAGATGCGCTTCACATTGCCTGGCCACCCAGGAACCGCCGTGTCCGCCCCGACCTGCGGTCGCACAACACACCACCACAGATCGGGGCGGACACAATCGGAACGACCGTCAGCAGCCCTGAACGTCGTTGTTGGTGCCCCAAGACGTGAGCTTGTCGTTCTCGTCTGCCCACACATACGGCGCCCAGTAATTGGGGACCATCGGTCGGCAGAACCCGCCCCCGTCCTTATGCTCCCACCAGGAGTTCCGGTAGCCGCTGCGGTTGATCCACGACGACATACGGTCATTCGACGGGGTTTGCACGTTCTCCCGCCAGAAGAACGGAGTACGCGTTCCGAGCCACTTGTTGTAGTTGATGTCGTCGAAGATGCCGACCTCGRCCGGGCCGACCCGCCATTGCTCGTCGGCTGAAGCGATGCCAGCGCCAGGTGCGATCATCACTGCGAGCGACGCTGCCGCCCCGGCCAACGCCATCTTCGCCTTGATCTTCTTCATCTTTCCCCCTCGGATAAATGAAAATCCCTGTGTGATACAGGACACTCCGGACCATACCGGCTTGTCGGTTTTCGGTCAATGCGAGGCTTTCACTGTTGGCGCACTTAAGATTTCAAACACCGCACCGCGAGCATGATCCACAAATCATGACCGGCTCCGCACTTGATCGAGAATTGGGGCTACGAAACTCGATCCGGTAGTTGCGTCAGCCTCGATGGTGTTGTTTTCGCCGCGATTCACGCGACATCGAGGCGTTGCTGCGCACCGACACTTGATCGTTCTGCCGGTGACATGCGCGGCGTCGACCCACAGCACCGATGCCGACCACCGCGAACAGTGCCGCGGTGATAGCCACCGCACCAACCCGCCTGGACCGCACCGCGGGAGCTGTCGGCTCCGAGTCAGTCGCCATGATGCGGGCACGTTCGGTGTCCTGTAGGTGTTGTGGCCACCGGTCGTCGGCTCCGGTGTCGGGCCGCATGGCCTCGAGGGTCTTCAATAGGTCCTTCGTCATCGGATGCGCCTCGTTTCGGTAGTCGGGGACCGCCGAAAGCCACCGCCGCCAAGCGACCAGGAACGCCTGGGACGCCACATCCTGCGTGGTGCGGCCATCCGCGTGTCGGCATGCGTACGCGGACACCCGCCCGACATAGTCGCCCCACAACGCCGTGAACCGCACGGCGTTCCCCAATGCCGGTGATCCCGGCTGTTTCTCGCCCATACCAAGTAGTGTCCGGCCGCGTGCCGATTCTTACCGGAACCCTCGGAAGTTATCGGTACCGGCCCCATCGAACTGGACATTGGGAGAGCCGTTGAAGCACGGCCGCGGCGGCGGTCCTTAGTACTCGACCGGGACCACAGACCGCGACTCGGCAGCAACGGCTGCACCCTCAGGCACGAAGTCGCCCTCACCAACGCTGAGCACCGCACCGGTGTTCGCGTCGAGAAGCACGGACTTGAGCTTCGACGAATTCAGCAGATCCCGCTCTTCGTTCGAAAGCCTGTCCAGCAGACCCGAGTTCGGATCATTGGCCTTCGCCATCGCGTTTTCGATCGCCGTCACACTCGTGTCTGGCGCGGCCGGCGCAGACTCGCTCGGCGCAGCATTCGCCGGAGCGAACCCGATGCCGAGGACCGCGGCCGCAGCCACCACCCCGAGAACCTTCTTCATTGACATCACAGACTTCCCCTCTGTGGCAATGGCTTGTTCAAACCCACCCACCGTATTTACCGGCTGGCCCGTTTGCGGGAAGTGCGGCCCGCCCGCGCGTGGTGCGGCGCTGGCCGACGGCCGCGGAGGCTCTGGCGGCGCCGCTGGTGCAGGCATGGGTGCTGTCGGGTGCGCGACTGCGGCCGGCGGCCACGGTGCCGGCCCCTCATCATCAGGTCCGAAACCGGAACACGTGCAGGTCAGAGTCCTGTTCGTCCGGGTTGCAGGCTCGCCGATCGTGGGTAGGTTCGGTAGTGGCCGCCGGTTGGGATCGACCATCTGAGGTGGTCGGGCGGCAAGTTCGGGGCAACGCCAAACGCTTCGGCGCGGTGGGGTCGTGAGCGATCTGGGCGGTACCCGGCGAGGGGGAACACTCACGGGTACCGCCCTTTGCTCACGGGCGAGGGGACGTGCCGTTTTCCCTAATGAAGTCACCCGCTATGCGATGCGGGCGACCTCGACGGCGAACCGGCCGTCCTCGATCGGGGTCACGCGGGAGTCGATGTGCAGCCCGGACTTCGCGACCGCGCACGGCTACCGTTTCCTGTATGGGGACCACGTTCCACGGGCCGAGCCCCTGGCCGTACATCACCGCCACGCTCCGAAGGCAAGGCCCCCGGCACGCGGCGATCGCCTACCTCGGCATCGACGCCCCCGACCTGCTCCCCCTCCACACCGGTGATCTCCTGATCGTCAACGCCGCCCGCGCCGCAGTACGCGCACATGCCACCTCCCCCACCGCCCTCGCGCACTTCGTCGAAAAGGGAGTGCGGGTGCTGTCGTCACCGAACCTGCACGCCAACGTCATCACCACCCCCAAACACGCGATCGTCGGATCCGCGAGCGCCTCACACAGTTCCACCATCGCCGACGAAGCCGTGATCATCACCGACGACCCCGAAACAGTGATAGCCGCCCGCACGTTCACCGACGGTATCGACGAGACCACACTTGTCGACGAAGTATTCATCGCCAACGCTGCAGCTATCTGGTCGATCGGCCGGGCCGTCCCACTGGCGGGGATCGGAGGCCGGGCGCGCACCGAGAACGACTTCCTGCCCACCCCCGTGGATCGGATGTTCATCTGGCACATCACCGACCACCAGCCCGGAGCCGACGAGACACTGGCATGGTCGGCCCACGCGAGCCTCACCGCAGCCGGGCCGGCAGCGGACTATCCGCTCGAGTGGCTCCGCATCGACAAACCCGGCGGCAGTGTCCGCGGCCGACTCGAACGCGGCGATGCCCTCCTCCAGGTCACCGCCGACAACACGTGGATCCACCCGCCCGCGGTCGTGGACTCCGACCCGATCTCGATCCCCCACAGCCCCCACGCAGTCGCCTACCTGCTACGCACCCGCACCGACCTGGAACCGCTACCCGTGCCGGAAGCCGAAACACGACTCGCCGACCTCGGTCACCCCAATCCCAGACTGCATACCGACCACCGAATCGTCTCCCCCAGCCTCCGAACCGAACTGCTACGACTCTGGAAACTCTGACCACCCAAGAATCGGGGCAATGGTTCGGGGACCTTGTCGCGTACGAAGCTGTCCTCGCTCTGTTCAATACCCGTGAACCGCTGCGGCTACGCCGTTCTGGCGAATTCGACAGCGAGGGGCCGTCGACGGTCAGGCGACGACAGAGCCGAACCGGAGCTCAAGCGGACGGCCGCGATCCGTCCAGTGCGCCGTTCGCGGCAGCACTGCGTGCGGCAATGAGCCGCGTCAGACGATCACTCGATGAAGGGCTTTCGCAGCGTCCAGGATCCCCGGATGGTCCAGGTCCAACTGCTCCACACGCACGAGATCGGGACGCTGCCAGGAAGCCAGAACGGTCCAGATCGGACGGTGATAGGACCACCACGACACCGCCTGCCACGCCCGGTCATGCGTGTGTGGGTCGGTCTCGGACCAGATCCGGTGCCCCCACCTCTGGGTGACAGACAGGTTCCGGGTCACGACCTGCGTCGGCCGTAGTCCCAACCGCACCAGCTGGGCCGGGTCGTCGAGGTCGAGGATCCGCAGGTCGTCCGGTAGCTCGAATACCCCGAGAGCGCGGCGTGCGCCAGGCAGCTGGGGGAACTCAAGCATCGAGGAGTCCCAGCGGACGAGGTTGCCGAACGTCTCCCCGCAGGCGGCCTCGGCGAGTCGGGAGACGTACCAGACATGGTAGTTCGGGTGGTCGATGCGGCCGCCGCGCTGCGGGCGGTGCTCGTATAGGGGATGTCCGGGCTGACCGGGGGTAGCAGAGGGCAGGTATGGGAAGACGCGGTAGACCAGCAAGTCAGGCGGCCCCGCCCCACGTCTCCGCATCCAACGCTTCCAGCACCGGTGCCGGCCCCAAGATTTGCAGCACGTCGATCGGCCGGCCGCCTTCGAGGTACACGTTCGCGCTCTCGAGCCACGTGCGGGCCGCGGTCTCGCCCCACACGAGCCGGGCACGCGCGAGGACGTGCTCAAGATCGATCAGCAGCGGCGCGGCTGCCGGTCCCGGCCGCTCCTCCCCCTTGACCCACCGCGATGGCTGCGAGCGGTTCACGCCCACGATAGCGGCAAGCTGCGCGCCACCGAACTCGTCGGCCAGGTACCGCACCCGTTCAGCCGACAATGGATCATCCGCAGCCACGCGCCCCGACGTCGCACGTCGAACCGTCGAGCGGCCCGGCGCGTGGACCCGCTCAGCAGCGGACTTCTTCTTTGTGGTGGCCATGCCCTCACTCTACCCAACATCTGCGTTGGGCAGAAGCAGGAACCGGCGAGTACCACCGATTAGGACAGGCATGGCGGGCCGTCGTCGTGACGGGTCAGCGGGTCTGATCGAAGAGCAGACCACCCCGTTTGTCCGCAGCCATATCAGTCGAAGGCTGCGACGACCGAACTACTGCGTCGGCGCACCGCCGATGTACCCGCTCGCCCGGTGAGCCCGACGCTCGCGGCGCTGACGTGCAATCCACCTGAGAACGATGCTCCACCTCCCTCAGACCAACCCGCCACGAGCTCAGCCATCACGCTTCACACCCTGCCCTTTCCAAGCCCGCTCGCGGAGCTGCTTCCGCGCCGTGGTCTCGTCCGAGGCACCACCGTCCAGGTCTCCGGTGTGGCATCGCCTCAGGCGGGCATCCTCGCCTCGGTCACAGACTCCGGAGGATGAGCAGCGCTGGCGGGCTGTCGCGCTCCAGGCCTCTTGGCTGCCGTGAAGATGGGCGCGGAGCTGAGGCGTTGTGCTTTCTCTGGGGGTTTGAAGACTGTGGCGTGATGTCGTGTCAGCGACTCGTCGTAAGTGTCTTGCGACCGTTCTTTTGGGGGTGTAGCTCTGTGGGGCCTTGTTGATCATGTGGCTGAACGGAGAGATTTGGTGCGGGCGTTTAGGGTTCGGATGCCATCAGGCGGTGGGTATTGGACGGTCATCGATGGCGAGTACGGCGTGGAGCCGGTCGCGGACCGGTACCTGAGGGAGCTGCGGTTCGGCAGGGATCGCGCTGAGTCGACGACCAAGGCCTATGCCGAGAGCGTGGCGTTGTTCCTGCGGTGGTGCGATCAAACTGGGCGTGAATGGCGATCGGCGGCAATGGATATCGGGCTCTTCATCGTCTGGTTGAAGTACACACGAGCAGATGGTGGCCGAGTGGTCCTCGGGCCCGGCACCGAGCCGGTACGGAGTTCGTCGCGGATCAACAAGGTGTTTGTGGCCACCCGAGGATTCCTGTCGTTCGCGGTGGTGGCGAAGGAGGCGCCGCCGGTGGTGATGGAGCAGCTGTACGAGCTCTCCGACACTCGGGATCTGCCGGTTGCGGCGCACGGCGAGAGTTCGCAGCTGCGGTATCGACTGCGGGCTCGGCACAGCCTGCGTGAACCGGAGACGGCCGTGGATCGTGCAAGTGATGAGGAGATCGTCGCCTTGTTCCGGGCATGCYGGTCGGCGCGTGACCGGTTGATCGTGTTGTTGCTGGCTCGGGCGGGGCTGCGGCGCGGCGAGTTGATCGGTCTGCGTCGCAGTGACCTTCACCTGTTGCCGGAGAACTCGGTGCACCAGTGTCCGGTCCAGGGTGCCCACCTTCATGTGATCCGTCGTGAGAACCCGAACGGTGCCATGGCGAAATCGCGTAATTCGCGGGCGGTCCCAGTCGACTTTCTGGTGGTGCGCGCTCTCGACCTCTATCTGCTCGAACGGGCCGAGCAGCCTGCTGCGGTGGAGTGTGATCTTCTGCTGGTCAACCTGTTTCGAGCGCCGTTGGGTGCGCCGATGACGTTGGGTGCGATCAACGAGCTGTTCAGGGCGTTGTGTCGGCGTGCGGAGCTGGCCCGCTCGATTTCCCCGCATCAGTGCCGGCACGGGTTCGCCAGCAACCTGGCCGATTCGGGGGCGTTGCTGGATGAGATTTAGGGGTTGCTCGGGCATGCATCCCCGGAGTCGTCGCGACCGTATCTGCATCCGTCGCCGGACCGGCTGCGGACAGCGGTTGAACGGGTTCCGTCGCCCCGCGTTCTGGTGGAGGGCGTGCGATGACAGCGGCGCAGGCTTCACTGACAGCAGGCCCCACCACCAGCGACGATGCTGCGATCGCCGCACAGCTGTGGGCGTCGATCGGACCGGAGTTCCTGGAGCTGATGGGATGGTCAGCGGATCGTCGGGTGCTCTACTTTCCGCAGCGGCACCCGCTCCTCGGACGTACTGGCTGCATCGTGAGCGGCTGCGGCGTCGCAGCAAAGAACCGCAACGGCATGTGCTCGGCGTGTGTCCGGCGTTGGAAGGCAGCCGGTAAGCCTCCGGCGACGGAGTTCACGAAAACGCCACGCCGGTGGGTGGCGAGTGGGCGCGGGCGGTGCGCTTTTCCACGCTGTCAGCGGCCGTGGACCTCGAGTAACGAACTGCTGTGCAGATCCCATCACCACCAGCGCACGCAGACGTTGAAGGTCTCGATGGCCAAGTTCCTGACTTACCCGGGTGTCATCGCGTTGGCGGCGTTCGGGCCATGCGAAGTGGTGGCGTGCACGCGTGATCGGGATTCGGCTTCGCCGTACTGCTCCAACCACAGATTGCACTGGAATCGGATGCTTGCCGACAGCGGCGTGGATCGTGGAGTTGGGGTGGATGAACAACGATTTCGGCGTACCGCAGCAGCGATCCCTTCGCTCAACGAATGCAGCTTGCGCAGGCTCCCGGACAGGGTCGTCGCAGAGTTGTTGTTCGGGCTCGAACGCCGTACGGCGTGGGGCGCGAAGACCATGCCGGACCAGTTGCGGCCGGTGGTCGCACGTGTGCTGGCCAACGGGCACCACTCGGTCGAGGAGATGGTACCGGGTGGGCTTGCAGAGTCCGCGCAGATCGTCCTGACCAACATCGTCACCGAAGTCCGGCGCGCCCGGCGGACCCCGGAAACTGAGCGAGTCAAAGATGACTGGGACGCCACGGTATTCGGGTTCAGAGGGACGCTGCGATTCGGGCAGATCAGCCAACCCTGGCTGCGGGAAGCGACCAAGATCTGGGCCTACAACGATCTGCCTGTCCGTCGTTCCACGAACGCGAAGTCGGCGGTCCAGAACGACATCAAGTATGTGGTGATGCTGTCGGAAAGCTTGCGGCTGCAACGGCCCGGCGACCACGGAAACAACCCGTCCGCTCTGTCCCGCAGCGATATGTGCGGCTTCTTGAACCGCATGACGTTCTTGTACACGAACGGGACCGTGAGCGCCCGCACCCGGTTGAGGCGGCTTCTAGCGGTCGCCGCAACACCCAACCTTTTGGGAGTTGCGACGACCGTGTCGGTTTCAGGTGATGAGCGCGAGGTGTTGAGGCGGGAGTTCCTCGCGGCTATGGACGCGGCTATGGAC
>NZ_JBFRDL010000069.1:0-19098 GCF_052113525.1 Rhodococcus sp. TAF43 | reverse complement strand
GCTGTGGACGGTCCTGTGCTTCATGGTGTGGCACGGCATCTTCGTCGAGAAGCGCATCGTGCCGCAGATTCAGGAGCCGGTGTACCCGGTCAGTCTGTAGGCGCTCCGCGCCCGTGCGCCTTTTTGGTAGCTGGTACTACCGAAAAGGCGCACGGGTGGCGCAGCCGCCTTACGGGAGCAGCGCGGAGATCTCGTCGGCCGCGTCCTTGCCGTACGCCTCGGTGAGACGCTTGATCGCGTCGTCGCGCTGGAACGTCCATTCCTGCGTGCCGACGGTCTCGAGGACGTGGACGGCGACCAGGGAACCCAACTGAGCCGAGCGTTCCAGGCTCAGGCCCGCGCTGTGGGCGAGCAGGAAGCCGGCGCGGAACGCGTCGCCGACACCGGTGGGGTCGACCTTGCCGCGCTCGGGCACGACGCCGACGCGGACCCAGTTGCCCTCGCCGTCGACGATCTCGACCCCCTTCGCGCCGAGGGTGGTGACCCGCAGCCCGACCTGGGCGCGGATCTCTTCCTCCGACAGCCCGGTCTTCTGCTGCAGCAGACCYCACTCGTACTCGTTGGTGAACAGGTACTTGGCGCCGGCGATGAGCTTCTTCGCGTCGTCGCCGGACAGGCGAGCGAGCTGCTGCGACGGGTCCGCCGCGAACGGGATGCCGAGGAGGCGGCACTCGTCGGTGTGGCGGACCATGGCCTCGGGATCGTTGGCCCCGATCAGCACCAGGTCCAGGCCGCCGGCGGACTTCGAGAGGGCGGCGAGTTCGATGTCGCGGGCCTCGCTCATCGCGCCGGGATAGAACGACGCGATCTGCGCCATGTCCTCGTCGGTGGTGCACACGAAGCGGGCCGTGTACGCCGTCTCGGACACGCGCACGCCGCCGCAGTCGACGCCGTTGGACTCGAGCCACGCGCGGTACTCGGCGAAGTCGGCACCGGCCGCGCCGACCAGCAGCGGCGAGCCCCCGAGCACGCCCATCGCGTAGGCGATGTTGCCGCCGACGCCGCCCCGACGGATCACGAGATCGTCGACGAGGAAGCTCAGCGAGATGTGCGCGAGCTGATCGGCAAGCAGCTGCTCGGCGAAGCGGCCCGGGAACCGCATCAGATGGTCGGTGGCGATGGAACCGGTAACCGCAATAGTCACGCGCGGATCCCTTTCAGCTCGGATGGTCTGGTCGGAAACGCAGTCTGACGCGGAGCCCGCCGGTGAGGCAGACTCCGCGTCAGAGTGCGTGGATAAGGTTGTACGGGACTCAGTTGAAGGAGTCGCCGCAGGCGCAGGACCCCGTGGCATTGGGGTTGTCGATCGTGAAGCCCTGCTTCTCGATGGTGTCGACGAAGTCGATCGAGGCGCCCTCGACATACGGCGCGCTCATCCGGTCGACAGCAAGGTTGACGCCGCCGAAATCGACGATCAGGTCACCGTCGAGGTTCCGATCGTCGAAGAACAGCTGGTAGCGCAGTCCCGCACAGCCACCCGGCTGCACGGCGATGCGCAGCGYGAGGTCGTCGCGCCCCTCCTGATCGAGCAGTGCCTTCGCCTTGGCGGACGCAGCCTCGGTCATCTTGACGCCGTGGGTGGCGGTCTCGTTCTGCACAGTCATGGGCTCTCCCTGTCGCTCGTGCCAAACCCGTGATCGCTTCAACGGTACTCTGCGGACCTCTATTCCTCATGTATCGGCCCGATATGGGTGAACCCCGACGCACCCCGCCAACCGTCGGCAACGCACGACGTCAAGGCCGCGAGCCGGGACGCGGCCTCGCTCATCGCGCGCTCGACGGATCCCGCGAACTCGGTGACCGAGAACGCCGCGACGATCCCGGCCGCCCGGGCGGTGTCCCGGTCCACGGCGACCTGGCCGGCGATCACGACGGTCGGCACACCCATCCGGGTCGCGGCGGCGGCGAGCGCGGTGACGAGCTTGCCGCGCAGCGACTGGTGGTCGAACTTGCCCTCTCCGGTGAGCACCAGATCCGCGGACTCCAGCTGCCGCGCCTGTCCGGTGCATTGTGCGACGATCGCGGCGCCCGGTTCACGACGAGCACCGAGTGCGAGCAGCGCGGCGCCCAGGCCTCCGGCCGCACCCGCGCCCGGCAGGTCCGCGATCGGGCCGGCGCCGGCAGCGTCCAGCTCCGTCGCCCACTCCGAGTTGCGCTGCTCGAGCTCCTCGACGGCGGCGGGGTCGGCACCCTTCTGCGGACCGAAGATCCGTGCGGCCCCGTGCTCGCCGAGCAGCGGGTTCTCGACGTCGGTGGCGGCGACCAGCTCGATCGCCGCGAGCCGTCGGCGCGCCCGGTCCAGACCGCCCAGCGCGGCGATCATTCCGCGCCCACCGTCGGTGCAGCAGGACCCGCCGAGACCGACGACGATCCGTCCGGCGCCCGCGTCGATCGCGGCGTCGATCAGCTGCCCCACCCCACGGCTGTGCGCATCGAGGGCGCTGCGCGGGGTCGGTGGCCCGTCGAGCAACCCGAGCCCGACGGCCTGCGCCGATTCGACGTACGCGGTGTCGGYGGCGAGCACCCAGCGCGCGTCGGCCGGCCGGCCGAGCGGTCCCTCCACCCGAACGGACCTGATTCCCCCGACGGTGGCCGAAATCACGTCGACGAATCCCGGGCCGCCGTCGGACTGCGGTGCGAGCACGACGACATCGTCGGGTCGCGCGGTCTCCCACCCGGAGGCCATCGCCTCGGCCRCCTGTACAGCAGTGAGGGTTTCACCGAACGAGTCGGGGGCGATGAGCACACGCATCAGCGGAGTGTATGGCGCTGCCCCGACCTCGGCATTTCGGGGCGGGTCCTGGTGGTTCCACGGTGGTCGGTTTCGCCAGCACGGCAGTTATCCCATAGCCTGGATGCGTGAAGCTGCTACGCCGAGGCGACTCTGACAATTCCGACAAACGCGATGGTGCGGCCGCCGGAGAGATCACCGAGTCGACCGCGACGACCGCGGAGACGATCGAGACCGCCGGGGCCGCGACCCCCGGCAAGGGCCGCCCGACGCCCAAGCGCCGCGAGGCCGAGGCCAAGCGTCGTGGCCCCGTCGCACCCGCTCCGCTCACCGCCAAGGAGGCCCGGGCCCGCCGCAAGGCCACCCGTGGTTCCAAGGAGGAGCGCAAGGCGGCCGCCGCGGAGCGCCGTGCCGACTCCGCCGACCGTCGTGCCCGCATGCTCGCCGGCGAGGACAAGTACCTGCTGCCGCGCGACAAGGGTCCGGTCCGCGCGTACGCCCGCGACATCGTCGACAGCCGCCGCAATCTGGTCGGCATGTTCATGCCGCTCGCGCTGGTGCTGATCATGGCGATGTTCCTGAGCCCGGTCATACAGAACTTCGTCACACTCGCGATGCTCGTGATGATGCTGTTCATGGCCGGCGAGGGCTACTTCCTCGGCCGCATGATCAACAACAAGGTGCGCGAGCGCTTCCCCGACAGCACCGACGGCGGGTTCAAGCTGGGCTGGTACGCGTTCGTGCGCGCCTCGCAGATCCGCAAGATGCGCGCACCGAAGCCGCGGGTCGGCCCCGGCGACGCCGTCTGACCCACACACCGACTCGGGCCGGTCCTCGCACTGCGGGGACCGGCCCGAGTCGATTGGTAGCGTCTATGCCCGTGCCCTCCCCCGATTCGCCCCGCCCCCGCCGCACACTCGTCCTCGGCGGCGCCCGGTCGGGCAAGTCGGCACATGCAGAGGGCCTGCTCGACGACGTCGAGGCCGGCGCGCCGGTGCGGTACGTCGCGACCGCCCGCCGGTACCCGGACGACCACGACTGGGAGTCCCGGATCGACCAGCACCGCAGCCGCCGACCGGCGTCGTGGGCGACGGTCGAGACCGGCCGCGACGGCGACCTCATCGATGTCCTCACCGATCCGGACGCGCATCCCCCGACGCTCGTCGACGACCTGGGCACCTGGCTCACCGGTGAGCTCGACGACGCGAACGCGTGGGACGCCCCCCGCGGCACCGTCGAGCCGAACATCGACGCACTGGTCCGCGCGGTCGACGCGTATCCGGGCCGGTTGCTACTCGTGAGTCCCGAGGTGGGCCTGGGCGTGATCCCCGAGACTCGCTCGGGAAGGCTGTTCCGCGACGAGATCGGCGCCCTCAATTCCCGGTTGGCCGCAGTGTGCGACGACGTGATCCTCGTCGTCGCGGGCATCGCCCTGACGCTCAAATGATCGGCGCTCAAATGAAAGGCCTAGCGTGACAAGCGAATCCGTGAGTCCATCCGCCCCCGACTTCGAACCTCCCGTCCCGCCGGACGCAGAGATCCGGGATCAGGCCCAGGCTCGCCAGTTGCTGCTGACCAAGCCGACCGGATCCCTCGGACGGCTCGAGGACCTGTCCGTGTGGGCGGCCGCCTGCCAGGGTGTCTGCCCGCCGCACATCTTCGCCGATCCCCGCGTCGTCGTCTTCGCCGGCGACCACGGCATCGCCCGCGGCGGCGTATCGGCGTATCCGCCGGAGGTCACCGCGCAGATGGTCGCCAACTTCCGCGACGGCGGGGCCGCCGTCAACATCCTCGCCTCGATCGCCGGTGCCGCGGTGCGCGTGGTGGACCTGGCAGTGGACGCGGACACGGATCCGTCGGTGTCGGCCTACAAGATCCGCCGCTCGTCGGGATCGATCGACCGCGAGGACGCGTTGACGCACGAGGAGACGCTGCGCGCGATCGCCGCGGGCCGCGCCATCGCGGACGAGGAGGTGGATTCGGGTGCCGATCTGCTGATCGCGGGCGAGATGGGCATCGGGAACACCACGCCCGCGACGGTCCTCATCGCCGCCCTCACCGACACCGAACCGGTCGCTGCCGTCGGACGCGGCACCGGCATCGACGACGCGGGATGGATGCGCAAGACGGCCGCCGTGCGCGACGCCCTGCGTCGGGCCCGGCCCTACGTGCGGGACGCGGTGGGCCTGCTGCGCACCGTGTCGGGCGCCGACCTGGCCGCGATGGCCGGGTTCCTCGCACAGGCCGCGGTCCGCCGGACCCCGGTGATCGTCGACGGTCTGGTCGTGACGTCGTCGGCGCTGGTCGCGGAGGAACTCGCCCCCGGCGCCCGCGAGTGGTGGGTGGCCGGCCACCGGTCCACCGAACCCGCCCACACGATCGCGCTGCGACACCTGGGACTCGACCCGATCCTCGGCCTGAACATGCGTCTCGGTGAGGGTTCGGGTGCCGTCGCGGCGCTGCCGATCCTGCAGGGCGCGGTGGCGACACTCGCCCACATGGCCACTTTCGACCAGGCCGGCGTGAGCAACAACACCGAACCCGAATCCGAACCGACGGAATCGAACTGATCGTGCGCGCCGCGGTGACCGGCCTCTCGCTGGCGCTGTCGTGGCTGACGGTGCTGCCGGTCCGCGGCCCGCACGACATCGGTCGCCCGGAAGGTCGGCGCGCGATCGCGGCGGCGCCCGCGGTCGGTGCCCTGCTCGGCGCCGCGGTCGCCGGCGCGCTGTGGGTGCTGTCGGAGACCGGACTCGATCCCACACTCGCCGGACTGCTGACGGTCGGTGCACTGGCGCTGGCCACCCGCGGCATGCACGTCGACGGACTGGCCGACACCGCGGACGGCCTCGGGTGCTACGGAGCGCCGGAGCGCGCCCGTGAGGTGATGCGCAGCGGTGGCGCTGGTCCGTTCGGCGTCGCGGCGCTGATCGTGACCATCGGCGTGCAGGCCCTGTCGTTCGGCGCGCTGGGCGCGGCCCAGCAGTGGGCGGGCGTGATCGTGGCCGTCACCGCGGGCCGGGTCGCGGTCGTGATCGCCTGCCGGCGCGGAGTTCCCGCCTCCAGCCCACGCGGCTTCGGCGCGCTGGTCGCCGACTCCCAGGGCCGGTGGGCTGTCGGACTGTGGACCGTCGTTCTCGCGGCCGCGGCCGTGTGGGCGGTCCCCGACCGGTGGTGGCAGGGGCCTGTGGTGATCGTTGCAGTTCTCGCCGTCGCCGCCTTCCTGATCCGGCACTGCGCGCGTCGGTTCGACGGCATCAACGGCGACGTCCTCGGTGCCACACTGGAATTCGCGGTCGCCGCCACCGCGGTCGGGTTCCTGCTCGGAGGCTGACCCCGAGAAGCGAATCGGGCCCTCCCGCAGCAGCGGAAGGGCCCGATCGTCGACTGCAGAAACTCAGCGCAGCTTGGTCATCCAGCCGTGGGTGTCGGCGAACGTGCCGCGCTGGATACCGGTGAGCGTGTCGCGCAGCGCCATCGTGACCTTGCCCGGCTCGCCGTCGGCGATCGTGAACTCGCCCTCGGCGGACTTCACCCGGCCGACCGGCGTGATGACGGCGGCGGTACCGCACGCGAACACCTCGGTGATCTCACCGGAGACGGTCTTCTCACGCCATTCGTCGGTGCTGATCCGGCGCTCCTCCACCGCGAAGCCGGCGTCGGTGGCGAGGCTCAGCAGCGAGTTGCGGGTGATGCCGGGCAGCAGCGAACCGGACAGCGACGGCGTCACCAGGCGCGCGTCGGGACCCGAGCCGAAGACGAAGAACAGGTTCATCCCGCCCATCTCCTCGACGTACTTGCGCTCGATCGCGTCGAGCCACACCACCTGGTCGCAGCCCTCGTCGGAGGCCTGCGCCTGCGCCAACAGCGACGCCGCGTAGTTGCCGGCGAACTTGGCGGCACCCGTGCCGCCCGGTGCAGCGCGGACGTACTCACGCGAGAGCCACACGCTCACGGGCTTGACGCCCCGCGGGAAGTACGCACCGGCCGGGGAGGCGATCAGCAGGTAGCGGTACTCCTTGGCGGGGCGGACACCCAGTCCGGCCTCGGTGGAGAACATGAAGGGGCGCAGGTACAGCGAGTCCTCGCCGCCGGCCGCGGGAACCCAATCGCTGTCGACGTCGAGCAGTGCGTCGATCGATCCGACGAACAGGTCGTCCGGCAGCTCCGGCATCGCGAGGCGGCGCGCCGACTGACGCAGCCGCTCGGCATTGGCCGTCAGACGGAACGATGCGATACCGCCGTCCGGCTGGCGGTACGCCTTGAGTCCCTCGAAGATCGCCTGCCCGTAGTGCAGCACCATGCCGGCCGGATCGAGCTCGATCGGGGCGTACGGCAGCACCTCGGCGTCGTGCCAGCCCCGGCCCTCGGTGTACATGATCGACACCATGTGATCGGTGAAGTACCGACCGAACCCGGGCGCTTCCAGAATCTCGCGCCGCGCCTCTTCGGTCGCGGGAGAGGGATGCTGGATGCGCGCGAATTCGAGGCCGTCTGTCATAAGCCGTGATCCTATCTAACGGAGTTGCGCCGCTTTTTCCCTGGTATCGAGCGTTACTTGGTGTGGACCGGCACGAACGGCGGCGTGACGACCTCGCAGCGCAGACTACGCCCGCGCACATCGACGCTGACCTCGTCGCCCGCCTTCAGCGCAGTCCCGGTGTCCAGCAACGCAAGTGCGATCCCCACCTTGAGGGTCGGGGAGAACGTCCCCGACGTGGTCTCACCGATCGGAGCGCCGCCGAGGGAGACGGTCTGTCCCTGCCGCAGCACACCGCGGTCGAGGGCCTTGATTCCCCACAACCGCCGGACGGGCCCGGCCTCCTTCTCCGTGACGAGCGCCTCACGGCCCCAGAACTGCGGCTTGGACCACCCGATGGCCCACCCGCAACGCGCCTGCAACGGCGAGATGTCCAGCGAGAGCTCGTGTCCGTGCAGCGGGTAGCCGGCCTCGGTGCGCAGCGTGTCACGAGCGCCCAGGCCCGCGACCTCGCCGCCCTCGGCGCGGACCGCGTCGAGCAGAGCCCGGAACAGGGCCTCGCTGTCGTCCCAGCGCGGCAGCACCTCGAAGCCGCGCTCACCGGTGTAACCGCTGCGGCACACCCGCACCGGGACACCGTTCCACTCCATGTCCGCAAAGCCCATGTACTCGATGTCCGCGATCTCGATGTCACCGCGCAGTCCCAGCGCGGCGAGGACGTCGCCGGACTTGGGGCCCTGGACCGCGAGCACGCCGTAGTCGCGGTGCTGGTCGGTGACCGTGACGCCGGCGGGCGCGGCGGCCGCCAGGCGGGCGACGACCTCGGCGGTGTTCGCCGCGTTCGGCACCAGGAACACCTCGTCGTCGGCCACGTAGTACGCAATCAGATCGTCGACGACGCCGCCGGTCTCGGTGCAGCACAACGTGTACTGGGCCTGGCCGGGGCCCACCTTCGCGAGATCCGCGGTGAGCGTCCCGTTGACGAAGTCGGCAGCACCCGCACCCTTCACCAACGCCTTGCCGAGGTGGCTGACGTCGAACAGGCCCACCGACTCGCGGACCGCGGTGTGCTCGGCGACGGTGCCGGCGTACGAGACGGGCATCTGCCACCCACCGAACGGCGCGAACGTGGCACCGAGGTCGACGTGGACGGAATGGATGGGGCCCTGCAGCAGGCTCGCGTCGCTCATGAGGGACAACGCTAGCCGACGCCGTCGGCGCACTAACATCGGAATTCGGCCGTCGACTTCCCACGCGACACACCGGCCTGTCGCACCCAGACAGTCGCAACCCGACAGTCGCAACCAACCAATCTGGAGATGCCGTGCCCGCAACTTCCTCCCCCACCCGTCCCCTCGGACCCGACGTCGCACTCGCCGGTTCCCTCGGCAAGCGCGTCGATGTACTCGTGATCGGTCTCACCACCGGATCCGACGGCCCCGAGGCGCTCCTGGGCAGCGGGGTGGACGAGGACGTGCTGGCGGCGCTGCTCGACGACCTGCAGGCCGTCGGCGCCACCGGCAAGGCCGAGGAACTCACCCGCGTCCCGGCTCCCGCCGGACTGCCGGTATCGAGCGTCCTGGCCGTCGGCCTCGGCGCCGCCGACAAGATCGACGCCGAGCAGGTCCGCAAGTCCGCCGGCGTCGCCGCCCGTTCCCTGTCCGGGGTTGCCACCGCCGCGACGACGCTGTCCTCGGTCGACCTCGGCGCGGCCGCCGAGGGCTTCTTCCTGGGCGCGTACACGTTCGCCGAGTTCAAGTCGAGCAAGTCGGCGCCGGGGCCGGATGCCCAGCCTGTCGGCCGCGTCGAACTGCTCGTCGAGTCGCCGCGCGCGAAGGAGCCCAAGGCCGTCCTCGCCCGGTCGGTCGCGATCGCGAAGGCCGTCGCGACGGCCCGCGAGTTCGTCAACACTCCCCCCAGCCACCTGTTCCCGGCCGAGTTCGCCGACCGCGCCAAGGCACTCGGCACCGGCGCCGGGCTGACGGTCAAGGTCCTCGACGAGGAGGCGCTCGCCAAGGCCGGCTTCGGCGGCATCGTCGGCGTCGGCAAGGGTTCGTCCCGTCAGCCCCGCCTGGTGCAGATGACGTATTCGGGCAGCAAGCGCCGCGGGGTCAAGAAGGTCGCGCTCGTCGGCAAGGGCATCACCTTCGACACCGGCGGCATCTCCATCAAGCCGGCCGCCGGCATGGAGAACATGACCTCCGACATGGGCGGCGCCGCTGCTGTCATCGCGACCGTCGTGCTCGCCGCCGAGCTGAAGCTGCCCGTCGACGTCACCGCATGGGTGCCGATGGCCGAGAACATGCCGTCGGCCACCGCGCAGCGCCCCGGCGACGTCCTGACGCAGTATGGCGGCACCACCGTCGAGGTGATCAACACCGACGCCGAGGGTCGCCTGGTCCTGGCCGACGCCATCGCCCGCGCCTGCGAGGACGCGCCCGACTACCTGATCGACACCGCGACGCTGACCGGCGCACAGATGGTGGCGCTGGGCAACCGCACGCCCGGCGTGATGGGCACCGACGAGTTCCGCGACCGCGTCGCGGCGATCTCGCAGGAGATCGGCGAGAACGCGTGGCCGATGCCGATGCCCGCCGAGCTGCGCGGCGACCTCAACTCCCGGGTCGCGGACCTGGCGAACGTCACCCCGCACCGCTGGGGCGGCATGCTCGCGGCCGGTCTCTTCCTGAAGGAGTTCGTCGCCGACGGCGTGCAGTGGGCGCACATCGACGTCGCCGGTCCGGCGTTCAACACCGGAGGCCCGTTCGGCTACACCGGCAAGGGCGGCACCGGGGTCCCGGTCCGCACGATGATCTCGGTGCTCGAGGACATCGCCGCCAACGGATAGTTTCCCCACTTGCTCGTTGCACGTCCGACGGGCCCGTCCAGACCTGGGCGGGCCCGTCGGGCGTGCGCCGCGTTCACAGCTCGGGGTCGCCCCGCAGCAGCTCGCGTTCGCGCTCCCGCTTGCGCTCCCGCTTGCGCTCGATCCGGCGCCGCGCGTCGAAGTCGCGCATCCGCTGCGGGTAGCCCGTCTTGCGGACGTCGTACACCGGGATGTGCAGGTCCTCGCCGAGCCTCCGGGCGCCACGTTCACCGCCGACCTTGCGGCGGGTCCATTCGCCGTCCGCCGCGACGAGCACCACCGTCACCTCCGTCACCGTGGTCTGGGGTTCGACGTACGCCTCGACCCCGTGGTGCGAGTGCGCCCAGTCCGCGAGGTGCCGTGCGTCGGACTCCGCGTCGGACGTCGGACGCGACGACCGCCCGCGCGTGAATCGGCCGAACAACCCCACGTGAACTCTCCTCCCTGCCCGCCACGGACCGGTCCGCGACGATCTGTCCGATTTTGCCAGCAGACGCGCTCGACGACGAGGAATTTCACATGACCCGCCCCTCGGAGGACACGGTCTGGGCATCAATGAAAGGATGGGCGCAGCGCGCCGCACGACGGGTCCGAAGCGCAGCACACCACCGGAGTGAGGCGCCTCGGAAACGTCGTACACCGCCGCAGGAACCGTGCATCTCGAGCACAATGGTTTTCGACCACAAGTCGACAAAACTCAACAACCCGAACACAACCGTCGAGGAGTCAAAAGAAATGGCCTTCTCCGTCCAGATGCCAGCCCTTGGTGAATCCGTCACCGAGGGAACTGTCACGCGGTGGCTCAAGCAGGAAGGAGACACGGTCGAAGTAGACGAGCCTTTGCTCGAAGTCTCCACCGACAAGGTCGACACCGAGATCCCGTCCCCCGTCGCCGGCGTTCTGACCAAGATCGTCGCTCAGGAGGATGACACCGTCGAGATCGGTGGCGAGTTGGCCGTGATCGGTGACGCCGGTGAGGCTCCCGCGCCCGCCGCCGAGGCCGCTCCCGCCGCCGCCGAACCGGCCGCTGCTCCCGCGCCCGCCGCCGAGGCCGCTCCCGCACCTGCCGCAGCCCCCGCCGCTGCGCCTGCTGCCGGTGCCGCGTCCGGCACGGCCGTCACCATGCCGGAACTGGGCGAGTCCGTCACCGAGGGCACCGTCACCCGTTGGCTCAAGGCTGTCGGTGACGAGGTCGCCGTGGACGAGCCCCTGCTCGAGGTCTCCACCGACAAGGTCGACACGGAGATCCCGTCGCCCGTCGCCGGCATCCTCCTCGAGATCAGTGCGCAGGAAGACGACACCGTCGACGTGGGCGGTCAGCTCGCGGTCATCGGTTCGGGTGCGCCTGCCGCCGCAGCACCGGCCGCTCCGGCTCCGGCTCCCGCGCCGGCAGCTCCCGCTCCGGCCCCCGCCGCAGCACCGGCTCCGGCCCCCGCCGCTCCGGCAGCACCTGCTGCTCCCGCAGCACCGGCCGCTCCCGCTGCCGCTCCGGCCGCCGCTGCGCCCTCGGGTGACGCGCCGTACGTGACGCCGCTGGTTCGCAAGCTCGCCGCCGACAACAACGTCGACCTGGCGAAGGTCACCGGCACCGGTGTCGGCGGACGCATCCGCAAGCAGGACGTCCTCGCCGCCGCCGACGCCGCGAAGGCCCCTGCCGCGGCACCGGCTCCCGCCGCCGCTGCCGCCCCGGCCCCCGCCGCCACCGCCGGCGTGCGTCCGGAGCTCGCTCACCTGCGTGGCACCACGCAGAAGGTCAACCGGATCCGTCAGATCACGGCCGTCAAGACTCGCGAGTCGCTGCAGACCACGGCGCAGCTCACGCAGACCTTCGAGGTCGACGTCACCCGGATCGCCGCGCTGCGCGCCCAGGCCAAGGCCGACTTCGCCGAGCGCGAGGGCGTCAACCTGACGTTCCTGCCGTTCTTCGCGAAGGCCGTGGTCGAGGCGCTCAAGGTTCACCCGAACGTGAACGCGAGCTACAACGAGGGCGCCAAGGAGATCACCTACCACGCGGCCGAGCACCTCGGCATCGCCGTGGACACCGAGCAGGGTCTGCTCTCCCCGGTGATCCACAACGCCGGTGACCTGTCGCTGGCCGGTCTGGCCCGCGCGATCGCGGACATCGCCAAGCGTGCCCGCAGCGGTGGCCTCAAGCCTGACGAGCTCTCCGGTGGCACCTTCACCATCACCAACATCGGCAGCCAGGGCGCCCTGTTCGACACCCCGATCCTGGTTCCGCCGCAGGCGGCGATGCTGGGCACCGGCGCGATCGTCAAGCGTCCGGTCGTGGTCCAGGACGAGAACGGCAACGAGTCCATCGGCGTCCGCTCGATGTGCTACCTGCCGCTCACCTACGATCACCGTCTGGTCGACGGTGCGGATGCGGGTCGCTTCCTGACCACCATCAAGCAGCGTCTCGAAGAGGCGTCGTTCGAGGCCGATCTGGGCCTGTAAGGTCCACCGGATCTCGATCACGACACCAGTCGTCGCCAGGGGCACCATTTCCGCAAGGAGTGGTGCCCCTCGGCGTTTCGGTCACCGCCTGTGACCGGCCGTCACCGCTCGAGGAGAAATGCCATGCGAATCGTCGTCGCCGGCTCGTCCGGAATGATCGGGCAGGCCCTGGTCGCGTCAATGAGGACCGGCGGCCACGACGTGACGAGGCTGGTGCGCCGTCGCCCCTCGAGGGCCGACGAGTTCGAGTGGGACCCGCAGCACGGCGTCGTCGATGCCGAGGTCCTGCGCGGCGCCGACGCGGTCGTGAACCTGTGCGGGGCGGGCATCGGCGACAAACGCTGGTCGGGCGCCTACAAGCAGGCCATCCGGGACAGCCGGCTCACCGCGACGGACGTCCTGGCCCGCGCCGTCGCCGACGCGGCGGTGCCCGTTCTCGTCAACGGCAGCGCGGTCGGCTACTACGGCGATACCGGTGACCGGGTCGTCGACGAGAGCGCGCCGTCGGGCAGCGGATTCCTGGCGGCGGTGTGCCGGGACTGGGAGGCCGCGACGGCGCCCGCCCGCGCGGCCGGCGTGCGGACCGTGTCGCTGCGCACCGCGACGGTGCTCGCGCCCACCGGCGGCATGCTCGGGAAGCTGCGTCCGCTGTATTCGCTCGGTCTGGGCGGCCGACTCGGCAGCGGCCGTCAGTACATGTCGTGGATCTCTCTCGCCGACGAGATCGCGGCCATCGAGTTCGTAATCGCCCGCGACGACCTCCACGGCCCCGTGAACCTGTGCGCGCCGGAACCGGTCACCAACAAGCGCTTCAATGCGGCGCTGGGCGGGGCCCTGCACCGTCCCGCACCGTGGGTGGTGCCGGGGTTCKCCGTCTCCGCGCTGATCGGCGAGTTCGCACAGGAGGCGGTGCTGTCCGGGCAGCGCGCAGTTCCGACGGCCCTCGACGGCGCCGGATTCACGTTCCGGCACAGCACGATCGACGACGCACTCGCCTACGCCTGCGCCCGCTGAGCACGGACCGAGCGGCACCGTGTGCCCGTACCCGGACCGCCGGGTCGGCGCCGGCGGATGCCAGGCGTAACGTCTGGGTCCATGAGCAGTGCCACCGCATCGGCCCGATTCAGCACACAGCCGATGGCCGTCGAACATCTCGGACGCATCGACTACATGACGGCGTGGGATCGCCAGCGCGATCTCGCCACGACCCGCGCCGACGACGTCGGTCCCGACACCCTGTTGCTGCTCGAGCATCCGGCCGTCTACACCGCCGGCCGTCGCACCGCCCCCGAGGACCGTCCCGTCGACGGGACGCCCGTGATCGACGTCGACCGTGGCGGCAAGATCACGTGGCACGGCCCCGGCCAGTTGGTGGGATACCCGATCGTCAAGCTCGCCGAGCCGGTCGATGTCGTCAGCTATGTGCGACGGATCGAGCAGGCCCTCATCACCGTGTGTACCGATCTGGGGATCACGTGCGGACGCGTCGAGGGGCGGTCCGGCGTGTGGCTGCCGGCCTCCCTGGTCGACGGCAACTGGCTGCCAGAGCGCAAGGTCGCCGCGATCGGCGTCCGGGTGCAGCGCGGGGTGACGATGCATGGCTTCGCACTGAACTGCAATTCCGTCCTGGACGGCTTCGACAACATCGTGCCGTGCGGAATCAAGGACGCCGGTGTCACGACGCTGTCGCGCGAGTTGGGTCGCGACGTGACGATCGACGACGTCACTCCGGCGGTCACGGTGGCGGTCATGGCGGCGCTCGCCGGCGAGCTTCCGGTGACGGTTCACGACATCGAGCGTGTGACCTTCGACACTGCACTTCAGACGCCCGAGTTCACCACCGTCAGGTTCGGCTGAGCACCCCCGCCCAGCCCCGGACGACGGATCGGTCAGGCGTACCATCGAGCACGTGACTGTCGCCCCAGAAGGACGGAAGCTTCTCCGCATCGAGATCCGAAACGCGGAAACGCCGATCGAACGCAAGCCCAACTGGATCCGAACCCGCGCCAAGATGGGTCCGGAGTACACCGAGCTCAAGGGCTTGGTGAAGAACGAAGGCCTGCACACGGTCTGCGAGGAAGCCGGCTGCCCCAACATCTACGAGTGCTGGGAGGACCGGGAGGCAACGTTCCTCATCGGTGGCGAACAGTGCACGCGCCGTTGCGATTTCTGCCAGATCGATACCGGTAAGCCCACCGCGCTCGACCGTGACGAGCCGCGTCGTGTCGCCGAGAGCGTCCGCTCGATGGGCT
Source organism: Rhodococcus sp. TAF43 (assembly GCF_052113525.1). Classification (NCBI taxonomy): domain Bacteria; kingdom Bacillati; phylum Actinomycetota; class Actinomycetes; order Mycobacteriales; family Nocardiaceae; genus Rhodococcus; species Rhodococcus sp. TAF43. The sequence goes on along the minus strand of NZ_JBFRDL010000069.1, from coordinate 4,315 downwards.
TGCGCTACTCCACGATCACCGGCGTCGCCCGCGACGATCTGCCCGACGGTGGTGCGTGGTTGTACGCGGAGACGGTCCGCCAGATCCACGCTCTCAACCCGGGCACCGGCGTCGAGAATCTCGTCCCCGACTTCAACGGCAAGCCGGACCTGCTGGCCGAGGTGTTCGAGTCCCGTCCGGAGGTGCTCGCGCACAACCTGGAGACGGTGCCGCGGATCTTCAAGCGGATCCGGCCGGCGTTCCGGTACGAGCGCTCGCTGGGTGTCCTCACCGCGGCCCGCGACTTCGGTCTGGTCACCAAGTCCAACCTGATCCTCGGCATGGGCGAGACCCCGGAGGAAGTGCATCAGGCGATGGTCGACCTGCACGAGGCCGGCTGCGACATCCTCACCATCACTCAGTACCTGCGGCCGTCGCCGCGGCACCACCCCGTGGAGCGGTGGGTCAAGCCGGAGGAGTTCGTCGAGCACTCCAAGGCAGCCGAGGAGATCGGCTTCGCCGGTGTCATGGCCGGGCCGCTGGTCCGCTCGTCATACCGTGCCGGTCGCCTGTACGCGCAGGCGATGGCACATCACGGCCGCGCTCTCCCCGAGGGGCAGGCCCATCTCGCCGAGGCCGGTAGCGCCTCGCAGGAGGCCAGCTCGGTCCTCGAGCGCCTCGCCACCCGCGCCTGACGTGCTCGGTCCCCTCACCGCGCGCGTAGTCGGGCGCGGTGAGGGTCGTATCCTGTGAGGTATGGCGAACGGCAGTAAGTCCGGAAAAGCGGGCAAACCAAGCAAGGAAGCGAAGGCTGCGGCGAAGGCGGCCCGCAAGCAGGCGTCCAAGGAACGCCGGACTCAGCTCTGGCAGGCGTTCCAGATGCAGCGCAAGGAAGACAAGCTGCTGCTGCCGCTGCTGATCGGCACGCTGGTGCTCAGCGCCGTCGTGTTCTTCCTGATCGGCCTCATCTTCGGGATCGAGTGGTTCCTGCTGCCGATCGGCATCCTCATCGGCGTCCTGCTCGGCTTCATCATCTTCGGCAAGCGTGTCCAGAAGACCGTCTACGGCAAGGCCGAGGGTCAGGCCGGCGCGGCCGCGTGGGCACTCGAGAACATGCAGGGTTCGTGGCGCGTGACGAATGCGGTCACCGGCACCACCCAGCTCGACGCGGTGCACCGTGTGATCGGCCGACCCGGCGTGATCCTGGTCGCCGAGGGTTCACCGCAGCGCGTCAAGGGTCTGCTCGCGCAGGAGAAGAAGAAGACCGCGCGACTGGTCGGCGACACCCCGATCTACGACTTCATCGTCGGCAACGAGGAGGGCCAGGTCCCGCTGTCGCAGCTGGCCAAGCACCTGGGCAAGCTGCCGCGCAACATCGACACCAAGCGGATGGACACCATCGAGTCCCGCCTGGCTGCCCTCGGTAGCCGCAGCGGCTCCGCGCTCCCCAAGGGCCCGCTGCCGCCCGGCGCGAAGATGAAGGGCATGCAGCGCACGATCCGTCGTCGCTGACGCGCCGCTCCCCCATGTGACCGAATGTCACATCGGTTCAGTCGGACTGAACCGATGTGACATTCGGCGTTTCACGGGTGGGGCGACTCGCTCAGCGGGTGCGGACGAGCGCGGTGCCGGTGGCGCGGTCGTGCATGCCGCGTCCGTCGACGTCGGTGATGACGGCGGGCGCGATGAACACGATGAGCGCCTGCCGGGCCAGGGCCCGCAGGAAACCGACGCGCACCGGGCCGTCGACGCGGGCCACCTGCAGGCCCATCATGTACTGGCCCGGGGTGAACGAGAACAGCGAGACGCACACGAGGCCGACGGCGAACCACAGCATCAGCGTGTAGGTGCCGACGAGGGAGTTCTCGAGGGGCGCCTCGCCGATCAGCAGCATCACGACGCCGGCCGAGGTGAACCAGTCGATCGCCAGCGCGGCGATGCGGCGGCCGGTCGAGGTCAGGGCGCCCGGTCCGTCGGCCGGCAGGCCCAGCAGTTCGCCGCGGTAGGCCTGCGCCTGCGTCTGATCCTTGGGCAGAGCCGCGGAAGGTCCGGAGAGCCAGGAGCCGGTCATACGTGACATGCCGTCCAGGATAGGCGTCGACGTGCGCATACCGGCGGGCCGTCGCCCCATCGGTGCCGCTCGTCACACCCGTGACCGGTGTATCTGGTCACATTCACCGCGCGTACGTCGAGCGAACTCCGACGTGTAACACCCGCGAAACATAGGCTTGATTAACGGGCAACACCGGCTCTCTACCGTCTTGCCTCGACGAAACCGCCGAAACCCAACCGGCAGGTAACCGACTGAAGGAGCACCAACGTGGCTTTCACCACAGCCGAAGAGGTCATCAAGTACATCGCCGACCAAGAAGTCGAGTACGTGGACATCCGATTCAGCGACCTGCCCGGCGTTCAGCAGCACTTCTCCATCCCCGCGTCCGCGTTCAACCAGGACGTGTTCGAGGACGGCCTCGCGTTCGACGGCTCCTCGGTGCGCGGCTTCCAGTCGATCCACGAGTCCGACATGATGCTGCTCCCCGACGTGTCGACCGCGCGGATCGATCCGTTCCGCAAGGCACGCACGCTGAACATGGACTTCTTCGTCCACGATCCGTTCACCCGCGAGGCCTACAGCCGCGACCCGCGCAACGTCGCCCGTAAGGCCGAGGAGTACCTGGTCAGCACCGGGATCGCCGACACCGCCTTCTTCGGCGCCGAGGCCGAGTTCTACATCTTCGACTCGGTCCGCTACGACTCGGCGATGAACGGCGCATTCTACGAGGTGGACTCGATCTCGGGTGCATGGAACACCGGCGCCGAGGTCAACGCCGACGGCAGCCCCAACCTCGGCTACAAGGTCCGCGCCAAGGGTGGCTACTTCCCCGTCGCCCCGTACGACCACTACGTCGACCTGCGTGACGCGATCTCGACCAACCTGACCAACGCCGGCTTCGAGCTCGAGCGCGGTCACCACGAGGTGGGCACCGGTGGTCAGCAGGAGATCAACTACAAGTTCAACACGCTGCTCGCGGCGGCCGACGACCTGCAGCTGTTCAAGTACATCGTGAAGAACACCTGCTGGCAGTATGGCAAGTCGGCCACCTTCATGCCGAAGCCGCTGTTCGGCGACAACGGCTCGGGCATGCACGTGCACCAGTCGCTGTGGAAGGACGGCAAGCCGCTGTTCCACGACGAGGCCGGTTACGCGGGCCTGTCGGACCTGGCTCGCTGGTACATCGGCGGCATCCTGCACCACGCGCCGTCGCTGCTCGCGTTCACGAACCCGACGATCAACTCCTACCACCGCCTGGTGCCGGGCTACGAGGCCCCCATCAACCTGGTGTACAGCCAGCGCAACCGTTCCGCGGCCGTGCGTATCCCGATCACGGGCAACAACCCGAAGGCCAAGCGCCTCGAGTTCCGCGCACCGGACTCGTCGGGCAACCCGTACCTGAACTTCGCGGCGCAGATGATGGCCGGCCTGGACGGCATCAAGAACAAGATCGAGCCGATGGCTCCGGTCGACAAGGATCTCTACGAGCTCCCGCCGGAGGAGGCCCGCAACATCCCGCAGGCCCCCACCAGCCTGAACGCGGTCATCGATCGCCTCGAGCAGGATCACGACTACCTGACCGAGGGTGGCGTCTTCACCACCGACCTGATCGAGACCTGGATCTCGCTCAAGCGCGAGCAGGAGATCGCCCCGGTCAACCTGCGTCCGCACCCGTACGAGTTCTCGCTGTACTACGACTGCTGAGTCAGATAGTGCGCTGACCTGCTGCACTACGTGACGCCACCCGCGTCCGTCCCCAGCAGTTCCCGAGTCGACCCGCTCCGCGATCACAGATCCGATCGCCGAGCGGGTCGACTCGTCTGTATCCGGCCACGGATGCGGCAGCGAACTCCGGTACGTTCCCGAGCGGCCTAGCCTGATTGAAGTGCCACATGCACGACTGGCGCCGCGAGCCGAGGTGCATGCCAAAAGGGCTCGACGCACCAGAGACAGGTTCGATCACACTTCCACGCGGACGGAGACCGACCGATGGATGCCGACAACCTTGTTCTCGTTCCCGGCGCCGGCGGCGTGGGCCGCGTCATCGTCGACCGACTGCGCGCGCTCGACGYACCGGTTCGTGTGATGGTCCGCCGCGTCGATGATCGCGCCGACGAGTTGTCCGCGCTCGGCGTGGAGGTCGTCGTCGGCGATCTGACCAGGCCGGAGACCGTTGCGGCCGCGCTCGAGGGTGTGGGGCGGATGCATTTCGGAATGAGTGTGTCACCGGACCATCTGCTGGCGGCGACCGTGGTGGCCACCGTGGCGCGGGAATACGGGAGG
>NZ_JBFRDL010000068.1:0-20220 GCF_052113525.1 Rhodococcus sp. TAF43 | reverse complement strand
GGCCGAGGACGCCGCGATCGACTACGCCGCGGACTTCCCCTTCACCGCCGAGCGACCCTGCCCGCCCGCCGCCGAGGACTCCGAGTTCCAGTGGACGGAGAACATCGGCCGGATCCACCGAGGCGCGACATTCCTCGCGAACGAGGGATGCGGCACGTACGACCTCCTGATCCTGCGCGGCCCGGCCGCGGGGCAGGTGTGGTGGCACAGCTACGAGCACGCCGCCGCGCTGCCGGTGCTCCACCCGGACACCCGCGAGCCGCTGACGTTCCTCGACTGGTACGAACTCTGGCTCGCCCGCGCCCTCGACCCGGACCTTGACCAGGTGGAGAGCTTTGCCGAGTTCGCCGATCACGGCACGAACCACGCCTGAGGTGTCACGTTCCCCCTTGCATCCCCCCTTGCATCGCGGTTGCGACGACGATCGCCGGGTGTCCTTCGTGCTGGTCCATGGGCGCTCGTCGTGGATCTGGCCGAGGGCGGTCGGACTTGGTGCATCATGACTGTGGAGGGGAGCTGACGTGACGGGTAAGGCGGTGGGGGGTTCCCGGGCGTCTTTCGTCGGAACGTCCTGACGTCCATCCCTGGGCTCAGTGCCGCGATTGCAGAAGCCTTCACGGCGGTGGATCGGGCGGCCTACCTGGAGCGGTTCCGCGCGCCGGGGAAACGGGAATGGATCGACGCCTCGAAGCCTCTGTCGGCCGATGCCGCGGCCGCAATCTACAGCGACCGGGCACCGGCCACGCTCGCAGTCGGGAGGTGCGCCGGCATCCTGCGTAGGTGAGCATGATGAGCGTCGCTTGGATGTCGAAGCTCAACGGCGCTTCGTCTGAATCGCCAATTTGCACTTGAGGTCGTGGTTTTGCCCGCCTTCTTACGACCTGTCCCAGTCCCGCTCACCGATCGTCAAACAGGACACCCATGTTGGGCACCTTCGGGCCATCAGCAACTGTCAGCGGGTTGAACCACCAATGACATACAGATGATCTTGTGGGCCGTGCCGTTGAACTTTGTCGAGCTCATTCGAGAAAGCGGCCTGGGCTGGTGGGTCACCCGTACCCGCGACATCGCGTGAAGCTGGTCCGCGCTCACTGGCCCGATCGGTGGATGCGTCGGATGACCCCGTCGAACCCGACGCTGAGGTAGCCCGTCGTGCCCTGCTCGTCGTTCGTCAGGTTCATCTCGACGATCGGCCCGCTCGCTCCGATGATCACGTGCGCCGAGGTCGGGTTCTCGACCCGGAGGGTGCGGTCTGCTCCGGAGAACAGCCCGATCACGCGTGGCAGGTTTTGCCGGAGCGGAGTGAGATCGTCGGGGACCGCGTCACTGCTACGCGAGGACGTGCCCTGGTCGGTGAGTTCTCCTGTACCGGAGATGAGTTGGTAGCGGTAGCTCTGGTCCTGGCCGGGCTTACCCTCGATGGGTCGCTCTATTTCGGCGCGGTCAGGGTAGATGGTGATGCGGTCGACGACGAGGTCGCCGAACTCACGCTGGATGTCGTCGAGCATCTGCCCGAACCCTGCCAACGTGAACAGCGCCGAGCTGTCCGAGGTCTCCGGCGCCGCCCAGTTCGTTCCCGAGTCGGGCGCCTTGCCCACCAGCGTCACGAACAGCAGCCCCCCTGCGAGCGCTGCCCCGGCCAGGACCACGGCGCGGCGCCGTGGCGTGGATCCCGGAAAGGTCGACGCAGTGGAAGCCGACACAGTGGAAGTCGACGGCGCGGGCTGCGGGTCCGGGGGTGGCGGCGTGAACCGTGTTCTCCCGACGACCTCGTCGGTGAGCTGCAGGTCACCGACGAGCCGGTCGAGTTCGTCGAGGGTCGCTGCGGTGGCGGCGGATTCGACGCGCGACCGGTGTTCGTCGGGGCTCAGCTGCCCGGTCTCGTAGGAGGCGTCGAGGAGGGCGAGGGCGTCGGCCCGGTCGATGTCCCGAGCACGTACCGGCACGGTCGTCGCCCGTCGGCGGCGGTTGGTCGCCATGGTCACCCCTGCCGTGCGGTCTGGACTTCCACGATCTCGCCGCCGAGTGTCGCTGTCACGTTCCCTCTGGACTCGTCGTTGTCCACGACGTACACGGTGACGAGCGACTGGCCGTCGTTGGCGCGGATCGCGACACGATCGATGCGTCCGCTGGGCAGATGCACCTGTTGGAGCGCGCCGGTGATCAGGCCACCGATGCGGTCGGCATCGAGCTGAGCGAGGTCGACCGTCTCCCGATCCCGATCCCGGAGACCGGGCAGGTTGGTCCACTGCTCGAACCCGCCGGTGAACCGCCACCGCAGGTACCGGTGCGGCTGCTGGGGAACCATCCGCACGACGATGGCGTCGTCCCGGTACAGATCGACATCGTCGGCGATCGTGTCGCGGAACTGCAGTTCGAACAATCGCACGAACTCGCGGATGCCGTCGGCGGTGTGCAGGTTGATCGGCTCGACCGCGATCGGGTCCGGTTCACCGGCCGCCGCAGGCTGGGCAGCAGTCGATCCTGAACCACCGGTCGACTGGTCACCACCGGCAACACTGCTGGACAGCAGGTAGCCGATGACGCCGCAGACCACCACCGCCGAAACGAGCATCGCGKCCAGGACGAGGCCACGGCGGTGCGACTGTCCGGCCTCGTCGGCGGGCGACTCCGGCGACTCGCGAAGATGGTCTGGGACCTGCAGATCCTCGGTGAGTGCCCACAGATCGCCGAGCGTCTCCGCGTGCATCGCGGCCGCGGTGCGCGCCTCGTAGTCGTCGACACCGAGCTGACCGTCCCCGTACGCAGCGTCGAGCAGGCTGCAGGTCTCCGCGCGGTCGATGTCCCGCGCCCGGGTCTTGGGTGATCTTGAATCGGGCACGCCCCGATCCTAGGAAACGTGCTGTGACACCGACGACACCGAGGCGATCAGGGGTGCCCGGACCACGGACTACCGTTGGTCGCGATCGTCAAACAGGACAGTCGGTAGCAGGGCCTTCGTCCGTACGCTTCCACCCAGCGATACGCGCCCGGCACAGCGCCTCCAGCGCCTCGTGCTCGGCGCGCCAGCGGGCATGATCTTGCTCTGATCCTGGCCACGTCTGTGAGCGCCGATCTACCTCTGCAGGCAGTGTGTCGATGGTGCCGCCATGCCAACACCCGACCGATAAGTTGTGGCCGGCGGCGGTGCGAGTGAGAGTCGCGGCGACGGACTGGGAGCCGATGGGGTAGACGACGAGGATGTCCTGGCGCTCGGTGACAGTTGCTCGGCCGTACACCTCGGCGTGGCCGGATACCCTCGCATCGCCGGACACGTCCGCGTTGCCGTACACGCTGGCGTTGCCTTCGACCTCCGCGTCGCCGAATATCCTCGCCTCGCCGTGCACCGTCGCGTCTCCGGACACGTCCGCGTTGCCGAACACGGTGGCATCGCCGTACACCTCGGCATCGCCGTATACCCGCGCGTCGCCGTGCACCCGCGCGTCTCCGGACACCTCCGCGTTGCCGGACACCCTCGCGTTGCCTGAGGCCTCCGCGTTGCCTGAGATCTCCGCGTTGTCGGATACCCATGCGTCGCCAAACACCCTCGCGTCGCCTGACACCCACGCGTACCCGGAGACATTGCGCTCGCATTCAACCCACCCTCCGACGTCGCCCTTGCGGACGCCGTACCGTGGCATGTCGCGTGTGGCACGGATGCGATGCAGGTTGCGGCCGAAGTAGTTTCGCGTTTCGTCGGTCAGCTCGAAGTGCTTGCCGGTCATGTCGTCCTTCGCTTCTGGTCTCCGTCCCCACGCACAGCTCAGCCGGGGCACAAGACGGCTCGCCGGCATGAGGAGGCTGGCGGTGAACATTCTCCCCTGGGCTTCCATTCCGCAGCTCTCGATCCGGTGTCGCGTTCGGCGATCGATAAACAGGACACGTGGCGGGGCGGGGAGCCCGCGTACAGGAATTTCCCGCTGGCCGGATCCGAGCCCGGGAAGCGAACGGCGCGTTGTAAGCGTGGTGCCACACATAGGGTGTCGAGGTGTCCAACAAGAACGCGAAGGGGCCGCGACAGGTCGAGCTCATCGGTCCCGCCGGCGGGGTGATGACGTATTCGATCGCGGGTGGTCTCATCCTGGCCGGGCCGATTGCCGGGTGGGCCGACGGTTCGCTGGCGACCGGCTTGTGGTGGGGAGTCTTCACCCTCCCGATCGGAATCGGGCTTGCAGTCAGTACTTACGGGTGGCGTTGGGACGAAAAGCGATTCCGGGCCGCTGGGATCGCGGCGACGGCGGAGATCCTCGCCGTCAACCGGATCCGGGGCAGCGACGAGGGCCAGGACATCGCCGAACTGAYGGTCCGTATCAGTGGCCCGGGTTTTGACACGTTCGACGCGGGCTGTGAGGTGCCCACAGGTAGCGTGCGACCGCAGGTCGGTGACCGGCGCACGGTGATGGTGGAACCGTCCGACCTCACCTTCGCCATCGGCTATGACCACCTTTTCCAGCACGACTGGCTGTAGTTCCCGGGGACGTTGTGGACGCCGACGCGGTCGAGTCACCCGGATGAGTGCCGCGCGCCTCACAGGCCCAAACTCAACGCGCCGACCAGGATCATCGCTGCGCCCGCGAACCGTCCACTCACGTCACCGAACGGGATCATCTTCTCCAGCAGGACGAAGATGGCGATCGCCGCGATCCACAGAAGGTTCATCACGCCGCCGACGAACAGCAATCCCATCAGGATCCAGCAGCAGCCCACGCAGTAGGCGCCGAGCGTACGGCACTGCTTCATCGACCTGCTCACCCCTCAGCAACTCGAGGTCCTCGGCGACATCGCGGACACCGTCAGCGACCACCTGAGTACAGAACATCCCYGATCCGCCGGATGATCGACCCTGTGACGCACGGCCCGTGGGAACGGCCGTCTACGGCCGGATTTCGCGGTCATCTGTCGTGAAAGACGTTGATGTCGCGGGACGATCGGAGAAGTTCGTCCGGAACCTACCCCCGGCGGGTTTCTCGTTCGATCGGAGACCTAGCCTCAATCTTTCTCGAGCCCCGCGTGCTGGCCTGAGCGGTTTCGGATCGGTGTCGGCAGTGCCGCGAGGCGCCTGAGTCCGGCGGTCAGTAGGTCGACCTGCGGTGCGTGCGTGGACAATCGTAGATGGATGCGGAGGGCGTGCAGGGTGATGCGCCCGGCAATCGAAAAAGTCTGCAGCCGTGGCTGTTCGGGTTCCCACCGTCGGTCAGGGTGGCCCTCGAATGCGAACAGTTGCGTCCACGCTGTCAACTCGCAGACCGGCTCCACGATCGCCCGCCAGATCCGGTTCTGATCGGATCCGTGTAGCGGAAGGTTCTGTGGTCCAAATTCTTTCGCGGTCCGGATGCGGTCCTCGCAGTGGGCCCGATGCTGGCGCCGCAGTTCCAGATCCGGCAAATGGCAGCAGATGGTGGTGACGAACGCGGTCAGCCGCAGCCCGTCGTGGCCGGTGACCCGCAACTCTGCGCCGGGGTGGTCGAGTCGGCCCGCATCCGCTTGGCGGCAGCATGAACCAAGAGTGTTGCGCCTGCCTCGCCTGGTGTTCGATGGTTGGATCGCCAGCAGGACACTGACGCGTCATTGGAGTGTGAATGAGCTACGACTTCGGTATCTGGAAACGCGCTGCGACGACGAAGACCGCTATGGTCCTCGAAGCCTGGCATGCAATTACCCAGGAACATGGACATCCGGCGATGGGGGACTTCGACGCAGAGGCGGTCCTTGCGGAGATCGCTGCCCCCTTTCCGGGTGAGGCGACGGATCCTGACAACGCACTGATCGCGAGTTCGGGTCGAGATGGCGAGACCGCATGGATCATCATCCATGCCCCGCATTCGGCGGTTGCGCGCTACACAGGCGTCCTGATGGAGGTGGCACTGAGCCATGGCCTGATGCTCTGGGATCCRCAGCGAGGTGCCGTCTCGGTAGCTCGCACTGTGTGAGCAGGGCATCGTCCGCGACCGTCATTGTCTTCCTTGCCGAGGTGCGCGCGATGGCACAGTATTCCGGGCATGGGATTCTCGCTGATCTTCGTACGCGTCCAGGGAGACGAGCAGCGCGACGCGGATCGCGATGCCGTCGCCGCTTTCCTCGAGACGCGCGGCCTGCGCGCGGCGGGAAGCGCCGGCCGAGGTTCGCTTCTCGTCGATGCGGACGGGCAGGCGCTCTCGTTCGACGGGCATTGGACCGACCTGCACCTCGACCCGCTCGATCAGGAGGAGCCGTTGAGCGGTGGGATCGATCACGCCTCGCTGTCGGACGAGGAGACGACGTTCATCTATGAGCTGTGCGTCGCGGCGGGGTTCCTCATCGCCAATCTGCAGGGCAACCCGACCTATGTCGTCCCCGGCGCCAACCATGCCCCGGAAGATGTGCCCGATCGGGAGGACATCGACTGGGTGAACAGCGCCGCCGAGCTACGGCAGGCGCTCGCCGGCAACTTCGACGACTTCCGCGCATGGCGTGACCGCGTGGTCGCGCAGTACGCGGACGGGCGGGCAGACCGCGAGTAGCGCGCGCCAACCCGGCTGCTTCTCGATCCGGGGAACTGTCGTCACCGGTCGTTAGGCTGTCGCAATGTCGATGAACTTCATGCTGGGCTTCGTACCGAACACCGACCTCTCGGCCTTCGGAGCTGACGCCGAATCGACCACCGACTTCGACGGCGCGAGCCGCAGCACCGCGGCCGGCCCGTCGGCCGCGCAGGTCGGCGCGCACGTGCTGCTCGTGGATCCCGATCTCGATCTCCAGCAGCTTCCGCAGCTCTCCGAGCCGCCCGCGGGAACGGTGCTCGTCACCCTCGGTGGCACGAGCGACGTCTACGTGGTCCAGTCGTTCGGCGACGACCCCCGCCTCCGAGTGCTCGCCGAGCGTGAGGTCGCCGAAGACCTCGGCGCCCCGATCGACGCCGAGGCGGTGTTCGAGACCGAGGACGACCCGGAGGACGCGCACCTGGAGTTCGTCTGCCGCCTCGCCGGAATCACGGTCGAGGAGCTGTGGAATCTCGAGTGGGCGCCGCTCGCGTCGGGCCGGGGCGGGTTCTTCGGCCGTCTCTTCGGTCGCTGAGGCTCAGTTCGGATCGCGCTGAGACGCGGYCGGCGTCTGCCCGACTTCGTCGGCTCAGGCATGCTCGACGGCCATGGCGCTCTGGAACTCTCCGTTCAGCTCGAAGGCGGGGAGCATCAGCGCCGTCAGCGCGTCGCCCCAAAGAAGTGGCGATCGCAGATGTGGCCAGGAACAGCGGCGGATCATGCCCGCCGGCGCGCCGAGTATGAGCGCTGGAGGCACTGTGCCGCGCGGCCACGCTTACTCTCGGTCTCCACCAGGTGGCTCGGACAAGTAGAACCGAACCTGCAGCTGTTGTTGAGATGAAGCGAAACTAGCAAGATGACCCACCTTGATTGACAAGCTCGACGTGTTGATCGACTGGCCCTAACCTGCGCGGATGACTGAAATCGGCCACCTGTTGGTCTGAGTTCTGGCTAGATTTGCTGCCGACTCCTGTGCAAGTCGAAACTTCCCGACCCGAGCAATTGCGCTCCGGCAGCGCTCGCAGTCACGCGCGACCAACACCTCACCTATCCGCTGTTCAGCCGATAGACTCTCCCGTATGGCTGRGGCGATCGACTCCGCAAAACGGCGCACGGCACAGGCCCTGCTGGCGCTGCCTTCCGGCGCCATCCGGCGCCTGGCGGGGCAGCCCGTGGAGGTCGAGGGCAACATCCTCGACGCCGAGATGCAGCTGATTCTCAGGCTGCAAAGGGTCGAGGGCAAGCCATTCGACGAACAGCCGATCCCGGAGGGGCGTCGCGCACTCGTCCGCAGCGCCAGAACCGTCGGTGGGGACCTGCCGATCGGCGCGGCCACCGATCTCGACATCGACGGGCCAGTTGGTCCGCTCCGGTTGCGGTTCTACACCCCGCGCGGTCTGGCCACGGCATCCCCTGCCCTGTTTTTCGTCCACGGCGGCGGCTTCGTGTACGGCGACCTCGACAGCCATGACGCGATGTGCCGCTTCCTCGCGGAGCGGGCGGGCATCCGCGTCGTGGCGGTCGACTACCGGCTCGCCCCCGAGTTTCCCTTCMCCGCCGCTGGCGCCGACGTCGAGACCGCGTACTCGTTCGTGACCGCCAACGCGACCGGCCTCGGCATCGACCCAACCCGAATTGCCGTCGGTGGCGACAGCTCGGGTGGAAATCTCGCCACGGTGCTCGCTCAGCGCGCCGTTCAGGGGGAAGTTGCGGTACCGCCCGTATTCCAGCTGCTGATCTACCCGGTGGTGGATTTCGCCGTCAGACGCCCCAGCCGATCGACCTATGCGAGCGGGTTCTTCCTGTCCAAACGTTTCGTGGCCACCAGCGAGGACAGCTATGTCACCGCCGGGACTAGCCGGACAGACCCGCTACTGTCCCCGATCTACGGTGACCTCACCGGACTGCCGCCCGCCTACGTGGTGACCGCCGGGTTCGATCCTTTGCGCGACGAGGGCAATGAGTACGCCGAAAAACTGCGCGACGCAGGTGTCGCGGTAGAGCATGTCATCGAACGCAGACTCATCCACTCCTTCGCGAACATGGTCGGCGTTGGACGATCGGGCCCTGAAGCAATGGGCCGGGCCGCGTCCGCGCTGCGGCAGGCACTGTTCAGCCCTGCGATCAGTTCCCCGGCATCCCGCCGGCTGGGGTCGGACAGCTCCGTTCACCACGAAAGTTGATCCCGGCGACCGGGATGAGCCCTTCGACAGGCCTGGTATTCGTCGATCAGCTGCGGCGTTCGCGGTCTTCCAAGAGCCCGCGCAGGTACTCGGCGGTGTCCGGGCGCGCGGCGTCGACGGCCAGGACGATCCGTTCGCGGCGATCGTCGGGCAGCGCGGCGAGCGCACCGATGAACTTCGGGAGTTCGTTCCTCCGACGCATGAGCAGCGCGTTGAGGAAGTCGGGCACCTCCCGCCAGCGCACGTCGTGGCCGAGCTCCATGATCGCGAACACGCGGTCGAAGTTGCTCGGGAAGTCCTTCTCGTTCGTCCAGGCGCGATCGACCCGACCGCTCTCGCGGAACGCCTCGGCGGCGGATCTCCAGTCTTCGGGCCAGTCGTCCGGGATCGGGTCGAGCACCGGCTTCCTGTTCGTGCCGCCGAGTGCCTCGTGGATCGGTTCCCACTGCTCGTCGTCACGGACCCAGCGGCCGAGCGTTCGGCGCACGAGCGCGCGTTGCGCATCGCCCCAGGTGTCGGTCGCCGTGAGAAACGCGCGGGTCGCGTCCTCGCTACCCGTGACGAACATCGAGCCGGTGCGGATGCTGTCGTGATCCCCGCGCGACTCCAGCCAGTTCGGCAGCACCCGGGCGGTGGCGGCTCCGCCCGTTGCCGGATCGGCTTGCGAGAGAACACCGTAGGCGGCCTCGTAGATGCCGTAGTCGTCGAGCGGGTGCAACGACCACAGGATCGCCTCGACGGTTTCCGCCTCGACGGCCTGCCCGTCGAGAGCATCGAGCATTGCGAGGTACCGATCGATGCCTGCCTGCTGGACGGCGTCCTCCTCATCGCTGAGCGGCTCCGCCTCGTCCTGATGGATGCTGCCGCCCCGGCGGATCAGCTCGTCCCGCCACGCCTGGTCGCGACCCTCGTCACTCATCTCCGGTCCCGTCGTTGAGCAGCAACATGATCGCATCTCGGTCATACGGCAGGCCGACGCGCATGAGCGCCAGACCCGCGTTGCCGATGTTCGTTCCCCACAACTTCTCGTTCGCCACCAAAGCCGCGAGGAACTGTCGCTGAGGCGCGCCGATGTTCTCGGGTACCGGTGGGTACTCGCCCGGAACGAACTCGACCTCGGGGAACGCGGCACGAAGCAACGGCCCCCAGTCGTTGTCGGCCGTGTACGGGGTCGAAAGCTGCGCCATCGCAACGGCCGCCGGCAGGATCGCGGCGAAGGACGTTTCCCGTAGCAGGAGCGAGTTCAGCAGCGTGAACCGGACGTGCATGGGAAAGCTGCTCGGTTTCTGTTCGAACCACTGGTCGACCTCTTCCGGCTGAGTCAACGCACGAACGAGTTCTTCCGCCGCCTGCCCGGAAGACGGCAGATGCATTGCGGCACACGCGCGGATCGCCGGGTCGGCGTCGGCGAGCCAGCCGCTGACGTCGGCTCCGACGGTGCCGAGAGCGAGAACAGCCGCGGCCCGGTCGTCACGCTCCGTGGCGCTGTCGGCGAAGGAACACAGCGCTGCGGCGACTCGGTGCTGATACAGCGCGGTGGAGTTGCCGTTCCACCGCGCCAGCGCGCTCACCGCCCCAGCCTTGTGGGTGACGGCATCCGATCCCATGAGCTGAAGCAGACCCTCCAGAACCGGGTTCGTCTGCTGCCGGAGCGCCGGGATGGCGAGGGTCATGAGCACGCCTGCCACAGGCGACTCCCACGCCTCCTCCGATTCTTCTTCATCGTCGGACGCCAGCGTCTCGAAGAACTCGCGTGCCTCCTCGTCCGAAGGCGGCACGACCTCGCCTTCGTCCTCGAGCAGCTCCCCGGCCTGGGTCAGACTGTCGCCCGCCGCATCGAGGAAATCCGCCAGCGCAGGCAGGCGCGCTGAGGCGGTCTTCCGGTCCGCATCGCCGCTCCAGAACGAGACGGCTTGTGCAACAGCGGCAACCGCGGGTGCCGTTGCCGGGTAGATGGTGCCCTGATGCAGCACCGCACTGTACAGATGCTCCATCGCCGTCGAGAACGCTGTCTCGTCGGCACCCGCCAACGCCTCCAGATGTGCGGGCGTGTCCATCGCCACGCCATAGGCATGGAAGAGCCGAGCCCAGGCGCACGTCTCGCTCACGCGACGCACTCCTTGTCATCACGCCATGTCTGATCGCGACCCTCGTCACTCATCTCCGGTCCCTGTCCGATCCCGATCGATGTACTGCCGGGCCAGCGCGAGTGCTCTGTCGTCGAGCGCGCGACCCGGCACGAAGAACGCCGCCTTCCCCGCCGTGTTCCGAAACACGATGCCGTCCTTGATGCGCACCGCGTCGGAGAGTGAATTCCACGGCGCGCGAGATGAGCCGAACCCGCCGTCCAACCCCAGCCCGTCCGCATCGATCCGCACGGTGAGTCGCGATCCGACACCCATGCCGTCGTCGACCGCCTTCGCGGCAACGCGACGAAGGATGACCACGAAGACGACAAGCAGAAGGATGAGGGCGGCGATTACCCCGAACGCGAACACCCCGATGGGGCGACCCGACACCGCCGCCACAATGCCGACGAGCAGCGCGATCGGGAGCGCGATCGCGCCTGTGATCCGCAGGCGACGCGACACCGCCCCATCGACGAAGGCTCGCCGGACAGCCGTCTTGTCCGCCCCATCGATCGTGATGCTGTTCTCGAACACAGCCCGTGGCTCCCTTCCATGCATCGCCGGCTCGATGAGCGCCGCACGAATCCACTCGAACGCCTGCCGCGTCTCCGGCGGCGCGAGGAAGTCATCCAACGGCGCCCCACTTGCCTGGAAGTCCGCCTGCTCGAGCAGTGCGATGCCGAGTGCGGCGATCCGCCCCGGCGATCGATCCTCCAGATAGGCGGCCCACGTCTCCAGCGCGGTGATCGCGCGCAGGAGATCCGGATCCATGTCGCCATCCGACAGATCGCCCTCGTCGATCTCCTCGATCCAGGCCCGGATCTGCTCGGCAGACGCCGTACCCGCTCCGTCGGCCGCCGCGCTGACGGCGCGTGCCCCGGCCTCCGTCAGCTCTGCTGCCGCTGCCGCCGCCACTCCATCCGCTGTGAGGAGTTCCCGCGTGACCGCGAGCCCGAACTCGGCCTGCGCCTCGGCCGTAGCGTGGGTTGCACACTCACGAACGGAGTTCTCGACTTCCGCATAGCAAGTCATCATTCGCCGTCCTCGTCCTCGTCCTCGTCCTCGTCCTAGTCCTCGTCCTCGTCGTCTTCCCGCCATGCAGCTTCGAGCCCATCGAGCACGGAAGGCGGCATCCCCTCGTTCCATCCGTGGGACTCCACGTAGCCGCGGATGTCGACGTCGTCTCCGGTGACGGACTCGAACATCACCGGAGGGATCAGCCATCCCGGATCATCTTGTGCGCCCAGCGCTTCCGCCGTCCAGTCCTGGCCGGGGTGCTTCKGATTCCCGGTCGGAGTCGAGAGATCGTTCGCCGGGTCGAACGACGGACCGGCCACCGCCACCGTGCCGGAGACGATACGGTCCTGCAGCACATGCACATTCGCCCATCCCGCGCGATTGACCGACGGCACATCGGCCTCGCTGCGGAACCTCTGGTAGTAACCGGGCTGGGAGTACCAGTACAAGGCCGCTGCGGTGGCACGATCGAGCTTCGGATGCGCGGCCATCCATGCGATCAGCTCGGACTTGCCGTCGTAGTTCGTTGCGAGTGCGGTCACCAACCACTCGGTCGCGGACGCACTCTCCAGGAACTCGCGCATCAGACGCAGCTCCAGTTCGTCGAAGTCAACGCCCATAGTTCACCTTCCCCAGCGGTACCGATTTCGGATTCAAACTGACCCACGCGACCGCGAGTTCGCTCAGGCGATACACCTGTGCGTCGTCCCCGTCGCCGGATTTCAAGGCCCGCGAGAGGCTTTGGGCCTCCTGCAGTTCGCCGGCCGGGAGCGGGGTGCCGCTCGCATAGTGCTCGGGCAGCGCGGCGAGCATGTTCCTGAAGTCGCGTCCCCAGTTCGGGCTTCCGTCGTCGAGGATCTCCCTCGCGATCCGTCCGGTGAGGCGGACCACCTCGCCCTGCACGGTCGCCGCAGGGCCGTTCGACGGCACCAGCAACTCCCAGAGCGCCTGATGCTGGTCCTGCCACGCGCCCGCGGGAACCGCGATCGGCGAGACGCCGTCGTGTCGCCGACGGCCGGCAACGGGCGTGACGCCGAACAACCGGTAGAGCTCCGCGAGGCCGGCATCGGTCTCGTCGAGGAAGTCGGGGTTGAAGTTGTCCCGGTGGAACTCGAACTCCGTGCCGATCCGGGTCACCGCGGCCCGCATCTCGTCGGTCACGGGATCCCCGGCGTCGAGGAGTAGCTTCGCGACGCGGGCCATACCCGGGATGAAGAAGTTCTGCGTGCGTCGGAGGCCGGAGAGCATCGGTGTCTCGCCCCTGCCGTTCAGGATTCGAGCATCGGCGCCGTGTTCGAGCAGCACCCTCGTCGCGTCGGGGCGTTGGCCTCCCGTGGCTGCGTGCAGGGGCGACTCGCCGTACCGGTTCGGTCGTTGAATGTCCGCCCCGAGCGACAGCAGGAGCGGGATCTGCTCCGCGCGGCCCCTCGATGCTCTCGTCCAGAGTGGGGTGTCCTCATAGAGGTCCGCGGTATCGACATCGAGTCCCTGCTCGACCAGCCAGACGATCAGCTCGTCCGGACACTCGACGAATCCGAGGGCGGTCTGCTTTCCGGATCCGCCGCGGGCATCGACCAACGTCCTGTCGAACACCGCCTTCAGATCGTCGAGCGATGCGGTCTCCAGCATCGCGTCGAACTCCTTCGGCAGGGTCTTACGCTTCGCCATGATGGCCTCCTTGCATCGGGTCCAGCTGCCGGACGGCCTGAGCGACCACGTCTTCCGCGTTCGCGACTCTCAGGTCTCTGAGGACCGATGCGACGATCGCACGTTCGAAGTCCTCGTCGATCGGCGCCATGCCCGGAAGTGCCGCACGGAACAGCATGGGCGCGTAAAGCTGGTCGATGAGGTACGTCGTGTCCGCGATCGGCCCGATCTCGCCGCGCGCGATCGCTCTCTCCGGCACCTTGACGGTCGCCGCGCGCTGGCGGTGGATGAACTGTTCCGAGAAGGCATCTGCGGTGATCGGATCCCGAAAGCAGGAATCGAGGATCAGCGGAAGCAGCCCCTTGGCGAGCGGGTCGTTGTACATCTCGCGCTGTGCCCGCGCGATGACGAGCAGATCCGCCGCGAGTGAGCCGGTGTCTTCGGTCGGATCGGTCGTGGCGGCCCTCGGACGACCGGTCGTCCCCCCATTGAGCTTCATTGCCGGACCAGTGTAAGGGAACTGGTTGGGTCCTGACCGTCGGGCCTTCGATCCGTCCGGGCGCCAGATCAACTGGGCGGCGCGACTTCCCGTCCCGGATGGATGGCACGATCGGATCATGGGTCAATTGACGAGCCGGTTCGCGGGCCACCTCGATTTCGGTGACGACGCGTTGGTCGGSGCCGTGCTTCCTGCCGGCATAGACGGATTCGGTGCGGGTGCATGGTATTGGATTCAGGGTGATGAGACGCTGAACCAGAGCGAACTCGACAAGGCAGAAGCGGCTCTCAGCGATGTGCAGACTTTGGTCGCTGCGGCCTTCGTCGCTTTCGCCGCTGAGCTGACCGATCCCCGGTCGACGAGTTCATTGTTTCGCGATTTTCATCTCGAGGAGATTCCCGAAGAGATGGTGTGCGACCTGTTCGACGTGGACACCGGTGAGGTTGTCACCGACGGCGTCTTCCTCGACCATCTGGTCCTCGTAGGCATCGCGATCAGCCCGGCGGCGACGGAACGTGTCCTCGCACTCGACTTCGCAATCGGCGCTGACAAGCCCACCGACCAACTGCTTGTCGCCGTTTGGGATCGGAACGACACCGTTACCGTTCACCACGAAAGTTGACCCCGGGGACCAAGACCCGCCCCACCTGGCTTCGCGATGTCTGCCTCGATCCGGCATGTCCCGGCGCGGGCACAGATCCTTGCGGACCCGCGCCGGGACGTGCCGCGATGCGAATCGCACCGCCTGCCGCGCTCAGCTGCTCGCGATCGACCCGATCAGCGACACGAGGTCGGTGAGGTCAATGCCGAATACGCTGGAGCCGGTGCCCATTTCCCCATTGATGTCCGTCGTGGCGCAGGACAAACCATCTTCGGACTTGACTTCACCGGAGGCGCAGTACACGGACCCGACCCCCTGCGTAGCCGCCGAGGCGGCGCCGGCCGCGGGCACCATCAAGATTCCCGCGGTGACGAACATCAGACTCGCAGCAAAACGGCGATTCATTGGCATGCTCCCGTGTAGTCGCGTTCGATACCGACGGTCGGCATCGACTCCCGATTCGCGGACGCTATCGCAGCACCGTGCAGCCCACAGAAGAATGCAAAGATTGGTTCTTTCCAACGCCTTCAGCGGTTCTTCCGAGTTGAGCGGGTTCCGGGCCCCGGCAAATTCGTGAGTGAGACGTGCCTGCCGTTCATTCGCTCGAGCGCCGTGAGGAACTCAACGCACGGCGGTCGTGATCACCTGACTCGCCCGCTGCAGCGCCGCGACGTACTCCCTTTCGATCGTCTCGACGATCGTGCTCACCGGTTCGATCGCGCGGATGGGCTGGAGCCCTTGGCCGGCCGCCCAGACGTCCTTCCAGCGCTTCATCGATTCCGCGCCGGCGGTGTAGTTCTTCTCCTCGGACGGACGTGTCAGGTTGTCGGGGTCGAGTCCGCAGGCGACGAGGCTGGGCTTGAGCCAGGACGCCGGGGTGCCGGTGATCGCGGAACTGACCACGAGGTCGTCGGGCCCGGCGTCGACGATCATCTGCTTGTACCCGTCCACGGCCATGCTCTCCGCGGCCGCCAGGAACCGGGTGCCCATGTAGACCAGGTCGGCGCCGGCGGTGATCGCACCCGCGACACCGTGCCCGTCGCTGATGCCGCCGCCGATGATGATCATCCCGTCGAAGAACTCGCGCACGGCCGACGTGAACGCGAAGGGCGACAGGTGGCCCGTGTGTCCGCCTGCGCCGGCCGACACGCAGGCCATGCCGTCCACGCCCGCGTCGGCGGCCTTGTGCGCGAGGCGCAGGTTCACGACGTCGGCGATCACCGTGCCGCCGTAGCCCTTGACGATGTCCATCACGGGCTTCGGGGACCCGAGTGCGGTGATGACGATCTGCGGCTTGTACTCGGCGATGAGGCGCAGATCGTCCGCGAGGCGGGCATTGCTGCTGTGCGTGATCACGTTTGCCGCCCAAGGGGCGACCGGGGCTGTGGTGGCCTCCGCCGCGCGGAGCTGATCGGTGATCGATCCCATCCAGGTGTCGAGATCCGCCGCGGTACGGCAGTTCTGGGTCGGGAAGGAGCCGACGATGCCGGCGGTGCAGGCGGCGGTGACGAGTTCCGGGCCGGACACCAGGAACATCGGTGCCGCGACGACGGGCAGACGCAGGGTGGTCAGGAACGAGTCGGTCATGGTGTCCTCTGTGGGGATATGTCGGTGAAAGTGTGTGCGTGCGTTCACGATGTGGCTCGGACGAGGGCGTCGAGCAACTCGGTGGCCGCCGCCCGATCGACCTTGCCCAGCGCGGTCAACGGGAGACGGTCGACGCGGTGCGCGGCCTTGGGGCGTTTGTAGTCGGGCAGACGGCTGCGACTCTCCGCCAGCACGCCGCCGCCGTCGATTCTCTCCGCGGCCCCCGAGGTGTACGCGGCGACGATGCGTTGCCCCCACACCTCGTCCGGCAGCCCGACGACGACGACGTCGTCGACGCCGGGGATCGCGGAGATCGCCTCCTCCACCTCGCGGGGATAGACGTTGTATCCGCCGGTGATGATCATGTCCTTGCTGCGGCCGGTCAGGTGGATGTAGCCGTCCGGGTCGCGGTAGCCGAGGTCGCCCGAGTGCAGGTGGCCGTCGACGTGGCTCTTGCCCAAATCCGTTCGCGTGCCGGCATTGTGATAGCCGGGGCTGACGGCGGGGCCGGCGACGACGAGTTCGCCGACCTCGCCGTCGGGGACGGTGTCGTCGAGGGCGCGCAACGCGATGTCCACCCCCGGGCAGGTCCGCCCCACCGAGCCGAGCAGGTCGGCGTTCTCGAGCACGCCACGGCGGTGGTCCGCTGCGGTCAGCACCGTCAGGGGTGGGATCGCCTCGACCATTCCGTAGTACTGCACGAGATTGGGCGTGATGCGGTGGTACGCCTGCCGGACGTGCTCGACCGGCATCGGTGCGCCCGCATACGCGAGCATGCGCATGCGTCGTCGCATCACCGACAGCCGATCGTCGTCGAAGTCCAGCAGTCGGGCGATGACTGTGGGCACCAGCGCGGTGTGCGTCGCGGAGTGGGCCTCGACGGCGTCGATCAGACCTGCCGGGCCGACGTGATCGAGCAGCACCTGCCGCCCGCCGGCCTCGAGGAACGGCAGCACGAACAAGCCGCTGGTGTGAATGACGGGGCCCGCGTGCAGGAACACCGCCGGCTCGGCTCCGTCGAGGGTGCCGGCGAGCACGTGGTCGCGCATCGCGTCCAGCGAGGCCAGCCGGTTCGCGTGGGTCCGCTGGGCGCCCTTGGGGATCCCGGTGGTCCCGGACGAATAGTGCAGCGCGCACAGCGAACTCGGTTCGGGTGTGGGTAACGGGGTGCGGCCCGCGACACCGGTCGCCAACTCGTCGACCGAAGGCCCGGTCGACGACGTCCCGCCGACGGAGATCACGGTCGGCGTGGTCGTCCGGGCGGCGAACTCGGCCGCGCCGTCTATCCGCGGGTCGACGATCAGTGCGTCCGGTGCGCAGTCGTGGACGACGCGTTCCCAATCCGTCCGGCCCACACGTGGATTGAGCGAGACCCGGACGAACCCGCCGATCGCCAGCGCGAGATCGACCTCGACCGCGGCGGCGGAGTTGCCGAGTAGGACCACGACCCGGCTCCCCGCCGCGATGCCGAGACCGTGCAGGCCCCCGGCCAGCGCGTGTGCCCGGTCCGACAGTTCGGTGAACGTTCGAGACTCGCAGTTGTCCTGGATCGCGATCGCGGGCCCGTACCGATCGGCCGCGGTTCGAACCACCTCGGCTATGGACATGGGACTCCCTCCATTCGCTACAGTTATTGAAGTAGACAACGACCGGGCGGGTTTTCGCAAGGGCCGCCCAGCCCGCAGAGGAGGAGTCCCGCATGACCCGACGCCTGTCCCCATCCGACCGCCGCGCACCGTGGGTGATCGATGCAGTCCGGACCCCGTTCGGCGCGGTCAGAGGGGCGCTCTCGCACGTCCGGGCCGACGACCTGGCCGCCCTTCCGATCGCGGACCTGGTCCGCAGGCATCCCACGCTCGATCCCGGCCGCATCGACGACGTCGTCTGGGGAAATGCCAACGGCGCGGGCGAGGACAATCGGAACGTGGCCCGGATGGCGTTGCTGCTCGCGGGGCTTCCCCACACGATTCCCGGGGTGTCGGTCAACCGGCTGTGTGGTTCCGGCGCCGAGGCGGTGTTGTCCGCGGTCAGGCGTGTCGAAGTGGGCGACGCCGAGATCGCGATCGCCGGCGGCTCGGAGAGCATGAGCCGCGCTCCGTACGTACTTCCGCCGGTGGACGCCGCGTTTCCTCGGTCGATGGAGCTGATTTCCACCACCGTCGGGTGGCGCATGCCGAACCCCCGATTCCCCGCGGCCTGGGTGGAGACGCTCGGCCGATCGGCGGAGCTGGTGGCGCAGCAGGTGGGCGTCGACCGGCTCGAGCAGGACGAATGGGCGCTTCGGTCCCATGAGCTGGCGGGCCGGGCGTGGGCGGACGGCGTGCACGACAGCTTCGTCGCGCCGCACCCGAACCTCGACCGGGACGAATCGATCCGCGAGACCGACCTCGCGACCCTGTCCGCGCTGCGGCCCGCCTTCTCCAGCGGCGGCAGCGTCACCGCCGGGAATTCGTCTCCGATCAGCGACGGAGCGGTCGCGGCCCTGGTCGGCACCGGCGCCGCTGCCGACGAACTCGGTGTCGAACCGCTCGGCCGGGTGCTGGCCTCGGCAGTCGTGGGCACCGAGCCCGACAAGTTCGCGCTGGCCCCTGTGGCCGCCATCGAGAAGGCCCTGGACCGTGCGGGTCTCGGGCTCGCCGATGTTCGAGTGCTCGAGCTCAACGAGGCGTTCGCCGCGATGGTCCTGTCCTGCCTTCGGGAACTGCCCGGCATCCCGGTAGATCGGGTCAACCCGTTCGGCGGCGCCATCGCGCTGGGGCATCCGCTCGGCGCCTCGGCGGCCCGGATGGTGGTCGATTGCCTGCGTCATCTACGCCGGCTCGGCGGGGGAATCGGGGTCGCGGCTGCGTGCATCGGCGTGGGCCAGGGCATCGCTATTGTGTTGGAGGCCTGACAGACGATCCGACAGGATGCGATCGTCGCGGGCAGTGCCTGGAGGTGGGTGACGTGGCCGAATCCGGGGCCGCCGCGCCTCAGAGCCCGGTTGCCCAGACGATCGACCTGCTCGGTGACCGGCTGACTCTCGCCATCCTGCGCGAGGCCTTCGTCGATCATGTGCGGCGCTTCAGCCAGTGGATCGACCGTACCGGCGCTCCACCGGCCATGCTGACGGCACGACTGAACGCGCTGGTAGAGGCCGGGMTGATGGAGCGCCGGCCGCAACAGGACGGCGGCGACCGCCACGACTACCTCCTGACCGAACTCGGCATGGCGACGTGGGAGATCCTGGCCAGCGTCTGGGCCTGGCAGCGCGAGTGGTCCCCGGAGGGGCTGCTGCAACCCGAGTTGGTGCACATCGACTGTGGTCACCGGGGGCCACCGGCGTTGATGTGCCGGCACTGCGACGGCGCCGTGGGCACGCGGGACGCGCAACTCGAACTGGACCCCGAATCGTTGGTGCTCGTGGCACGGAGCGGGCGACGGCGATCGACCCGCAATGCCCCGTCGGTGAGCCGGGCCGACCTGCAGTTCACCGAGGTCATGGAGGCGATCGGTGACCGCTGGAGCGCCCTTGTCACGGGCTTGGCGCTGTCGGGGGTTCGCCGATTCGGCGAGTTCCAGTCGATCCTGAAGATCTCGCCGACGACGCTCACCGAGCGACTGGTGCGGTTGTCCGAGGTGCAGATACTCACCCGGAGCGAACACGGCACCGGTCGCGACTACGTGTTGACCCCGCGCGGCCGAGGGCTGTTCCCGATCTTTGCGTTCCTGCTGTCGTGGACACAGGTCGCGCATCCCGACGAGCTTCCGCTCGGTCCGAAGCTCCGCCACCGCGACTGTGGCTCCTGGCTGCTCCCGGCACTGCGCTGCCGCGGGTGCGAGGCCAGGCTGGAGCGCACGTCCGTGCGCTTCGAACCCTTTCCGTTCGGCACTCAGCTCCCGCGCTAGATGTACCCGGTCAGGACGTTGGTAGCGGGCGTGTCGGCTTGATGTGAAGAGAACCTCCGAGTGGGGTGTGGCTTGTCTAAGGCCCACATCCGCTCGGAGGTTCTCGTGTCCCACCGTAATGCCCGAACCACATAGAACCACATATCTCGGC
>NZ_JBFRDL010000067.1:0-20340 GCF_052113525.1 Rhodococcus sp. TAF43 | reverse complement strand
CGTCAGCACCTCGACGACCGTCTCGTTGCCGGCCGCGGCCGACATGATCCGCGGCGCGTAGAGAGCGACGGCAGCGGCGACGACGATCGGCGACAGCGGGGTGAAACGACGGATGCGCGTCGGCCGGCCATCCTCACCGACCTGCTGTCGGCGACCATCACCCGAGTCACCGAAGATGTCGCGCCACGCCGCAACGATCCAGTCCTTGAGTGGGTCCTGATTTCCGCTCACCGCCTACGCCTTTCACTCGAATCGAGGTCTGTCGAACGCCGCCTGTGAAGGCGTCCTTTTGAACAGTGGCAGGAACCCGCGATCTTCCTCAACTGGGTCCCCCCTCCCCCGAGCGCGAAACACGGCGATGGCGAACGTCGCTCGTACACACCGTTTCCGACGTACACCCACGCTCTCTCCGCACGCTCGATGGACCGCTCGCGACGGCGGCGCGCGAACGCTGTTTCGAGCGGTAGGCGGACCGTTCGTCAGAGCGCTGCGCGAGCGGTGCACGGACCGTTCGACAGAGCGCTACGCGAACGCTGTTTCGGACGCTCTCAGCACCGTTCGCGTGGGCGTTGCGAACGCGCCGTTTCGAGCGCCGCAACGACCGCTGGCCAAGGCGTGACGAGAACGCTGTTTCGACCGCCTGTCGGACCGTTCGCCGCGGCGTGGCTCGAGCGCTGTTTCGAGCGTTGTGCGGACCGTTCGACGGGGCGTGCTCGAACGGTGTTTCCGACGCTGTTTCGGCCGCTCGATCACGCGGGATCGTGGGTCTTGGGCGTGCGGTGGCACGCGGTGATCGGAGCGGTGTTGTGAGCGTCTGAAATGGCGTCTGCGCGGGGCGCCGTCGCCCGGTCGATCGAGCGGGCCGTTGAGTTCCCCTCATAGCGTTTGAAATGGGCGTTCCGAAATGCGTTGGCGCGGCGGCATTTCTGGATGTACACTCCCCCCTAAGGACTTCGTCCGGGGGGAGTGCCCCGGAGGGGGTGGGTGCGGGAGGCGCCTTTTCGAGCGCCCGAATCGACCGCCCACATCAACCGCCGAATCCGGCGCCCTTTTTCACCGCTCGTTCGAGCGTGTTCTCCACGGCCGTCCGCGCCCCTGTTCTCGGCGCCTCTGGCAGGCGTGCCGAATGCGCTGTTTCGGCCGGCGCGCAAGGATCGCGCCGCAACCCCTTTCACACACGGCTCGAAACACCTCTCCTGACGGCGCGCGCGCAGCCGCGTTCACGGTCGCTTCACGCACCGCTCGAAACGAAGCGCAGATACGTGCTCGTCGGGGCGCGCTCGCGCCTGCTGTCGCGGCCGCTCGAACTGGGCTCCCATAGTGGCCATATGCGAGCCCATCACCCATACGTCCCATAGGGCGACGAATAGAGCCCGGAAACCCGCGCGCGCGTGCTGGCCCAGCAGACCCGGAATTGGTGCCGCGAATCCTCCTCGCTCACAGCGTCGTTGCCGCTCCTCTTGCGGGCAGTTGTCGAACGCCGCGCAGCGTCGTCGTGCGCCGCCGTGTGGAAACGAGTTTTCCGATACCCGATACCGCCGCCGACCTCGCCGGAAACGCGCGGGCGACAGGGGGGACCCCGTTGAGGAAGAAAGCGGATTCTACTTACGTTCGTGCGCACCCACTTTCAGGTGCACTGTCCGAACTCACCGATGGAGCGTGCTCATGTCCCTCACGTCAGCAGTTGTCGATCTGGCACTCACGACCCCGAACGTCGATGTGCTCGCGCAGTCGACCGAAGTCTCGACCGGCGGTCTGCGCGCGTGGATCGGCGACAACATCATCTTCACGATCCTGCTTCTCGGCGCGTGCGTCATCGGCATCGGCGGCATGCGCGGCAACCTGTCGAAGGTCGTCACCGTCGGCGGCTTGTCCCTCGTGGGACTTGCGTGGTTCTCGATCGCGCAGAGCGAAACCGCGGCGACCGGGGTCGGCAACTTCCTACTCGGCCTCATCGGCATCGAGGTCTGACCCTTCCGTGCCTGATCACCGACCAACGACCAAACGGAGCCGACCGTGATCGACAACGACGACATGCTGCACCGGGTGGATCGGCACTACCTCGGGCCGACCGGGCTCACCTTCCCGTTCCGGCTTCGCTACGCGGCATTCGGACTCGGCGCCGTCATCTTCGTGACTGTGTTCGTCCTCGCCCGCGCGATTGTGCACGTCCCGCTCGGGTTCAAGTCGCTGGTCGTGATGGCGGCGATCACCGTCGTCCTCACCGCGCGGGTGACGAAGTTTGTCAACGCCGATCGCCCGATCCGGTCGGTGTTCAAAGCCGCGTGGAACGACCTCACTGCCCCGCGCCCGCCGAAGCCCGGACAGACCGTCGTGCTTCGCATTCCCGCCACTGTCCGCGCGCACCGCAGTGCCCCGATCGAAGGTGAGTCCTCCCGATGACCATGCAGTCCGACAACGACATCGCCGCACTGTTTGATCCGAACTTCGACGAGCCCGAACCGGCCATCGTTCCGCCGGGTGCGCTGCCGCCGTCGTGGGCGGCCGCGATGGCAGCCAATCGGGCCGCCTCCGCACCGGTCGCTCCTGCCCCGGTGGCGCCGCAGGAGCTGGCGTGGTCACAGGCCCCCGCGAGCGTCGCCCCGGCGCCGGTCGTGCCCGCCCCGGAAGCCATTGAAGAACCGGCCGGCACCGGCAAGCGGCGGAAGAATAAGCGCGGCAAGCAGGCCGACGCCGATGCCGAGTTCACGCGGCAGGCGAAGGCGGCGAAGAAGCGCCGCGAGCGCGAACGCAAGGCCGTGAGCCTGGAGCTGGTCGGCGTCGAGGGCAACGTCACCCGCACGCGCCGGCAGTCCACCGCGTGGTTCGTGCAGCCGCCGGGTCCGTGGAACATGCGCCCGGTCAGCAAGCAGCGCCGCTACATCCAGAACGAGGGCCTGGTGGTGGCGAACCTCGCCGAAGCGGGCGTGACGGGACTGCACCGCCGTTTGGTGCGCACGCCGTGGCCGGTGCGCCAGTGG
Organism: Rhodococcus sp. TAF43; assembly: GCF_052113525.1. NCBI lineage: Bacteria > Bacillati > Actinomycetota > Actinomycetes > Mycobacteriales > Nocardiaceae > Rhodococcus > Rhodococcus sp. TAF43. Next base: position 17,359 of record NZ_JBFRDL010000067.1, on the reverse strand, counting down.
GCGCAGAACCACGACGCGTGGGCCGACCCGATCCCGGACGTGCCCGGAGCACTGTCGTGGGCGGACTACCTGCGGGGCCAGCAGCACGCGATGCTGTGGGGCAACCCCACCCAGAAGGGCCGCTACTGGGGCGTCGAGCTGCCCCCGCGCTCGATGCTCGCTCAGGGCCTCGACACGCTCGGTCAGTGGCTTGTCCCGGTCATCGACACACCGCTGCTCGGCAAGTTCGCGAAGCTGGTGCGCAAGTGGGCACGTGACGCGTTCCTGAACGAGCAGAAGGCGATCGCCGATCACCTCGCGACCATCGAGCGGCATCTCTCGGGTCAGGGCGTGAACGCCAAGCCCGCGAGCCCGGCGCAGATGGACTACCTGCTGCTGCGTTCCGCGTCGCTCGGGCTGCCGCTCGACGCCGACGGTGTGATCTCCGGTGCRGGCGACTGGGAGGAGTCCGACGTCGCTGCGCTCGAAGACCTGACGAACCTGGAACTCACGCCCGGCGACGGCTACACGACCGTGCGCGGTCAGGTCGGCGGCCGGGACTACACCGGCTACGTGATCGCGCTCACCGTCGGACGCATGGCGCCGCTGCCGATCCCGGAGAAGATGCTGCCGTGGCAGGTCATCGGAGACCCGTCCGGCGAACCGCTGGAATGGTCCGAGCGCATCAAGCTCAAAACCAAGGGCCAGACGCTGCGAAGCCTGCGCCGACTGACGGACCGGATCGAGTCGCAGTTCGACCACTACACCGTCGAACACGACCAGGTGCCGCCGCAGGAGTTGGCCGAGCAGCACGCGCTCGCTCAGCGCGCCATCTCCGACATCGAAGAGGATCACTCGGGCCTGTCGGTGCGCACCGAGGGCTGGTACCGCGTGCTCGTCGTTGGCTCGTCGCCGGAAGAGGCGAAGGAGAAGGTCGCGCTCTTGCAGGAGATGTACGCGCCGCGTATTCGACTGGAGCAGGAGCACGGCCAGTACCAGCTGCTGCGCGAGTTCATCCCCGGCGAGCCGCTGGCGAACATCGCGCACTGCCGACGGATGAACGTCGAAGCGCTCTCGGCCGGCATGGCGGCGGTCGGTGACCGCATCGGTGACCGCACCGGTGTCGTGATCGGGCAGACCGCATCCATCGCACCGCGCCCGGCCGTGTGGGATCTGTTCGCCGCGCACGAGAAGAAGCACAAGTCCGGCCTGACCCCGATCGTCGCCGTGCCCGGCTCGGGCAAGACGTTCCTCGCCGGTGTGCTCGTCTATCAGGCCGTGCGCGCCGGTGCGTACGGCGTAGTGCTCGATCCGTCGGGCCCGCTGAAGAAGCTCGCGCAGCTGCCCGAGTTCCGCGGCATCGCCGAGGTGCAGGCGCTGACCGGCCGCACCTCCCGGCCCGGTTCGCTCAACCCGTACCGGGTGATCGTGGACCCGCGCCGCGACGATCCGGAGTACGACCCGACGAGCGCGGACTATGCCGACGACGCAGATCCGGTCGCTGCGGCGCAGGCGCAGTACGAGGCGGATCTGCGCGCCGCCGAAGCCGAACGGATCTCGGTGGCGGTGTCGGTGCTGAAGATGATGCTCACCCCCGCACGTCTCGAGCACCAGTGGACCGAGACCGTGCTCCAGACGGCGGCGAACACGGTCGGCGGCGGCCGCAACCACAACCTGAACGAAGTCCTGGCCGCCATCGCCTCAATCGGTGAGGGCAACAACGAGACCAACGCCGATCTCATCTCCTGCGCGCGCTCGATCCACCAGGACCTGTCGATGATGTCGCAGCTCGCCGAAGCCCGAGTTCTGTTCCCGGGCGAAGGCACAGTTGGGGACATCCCGGACGCCGAGCGCAATGTGCGCCTGACGGTGCTGACGATGCCCGGCCTTCAGCTGCCGCCAGAAGGCACCGACCCGGCGCAGTGGACGCCGCAGCAGCGCATGGCCGGCCCGCTGATGCACATGGCCGCGTGGATGGCGAACCGCCTCGTCTACGAACTGCCCCGCTACGAGCGCAAAGTGCTGTTCCTCGACGAGAACAAGTACCTCGAGCAGACCGGCGCCGGCCGCACCCTGAACCTGCGGATCGCGCGTGACTCGCGCAAGTTCAAGGTTCGAGCGCTCGTGTGCAGCCAGTTGCCCGACGACTACCTCGGTGTCGATGGCACCGACGACAAGTCGGCGCTGACCTACGAGGTCATCATCGGCGATCTCGGTGGCAACGCTCACGCGATCGAGGGCGCGCTGAAGCTGCTGAACCTGCCGGCCGGTGAGGGCTACGAGTCGCTGCTCGCGGGTCTTGGTGGCGGCGGGGAGGACACCCTCGACGAGGACACCGACACCGAGCACCTGGACCAGGCCCGCCGGTTCATCGTGAAGATGGCCGACGACATCGAGCTGATCCGCTCGGACTGGACCCATTTCGTGCACCTGGCGCACGTGTTCGAGGCGCTGGATTCGCGCGCTACCCGCGGCGGTGCGGCATGATCCGCGCGCGGCGTCGGGCCGCAGATGCCGGCGGGGCTGGAATCGCCGCTGTGCGGCCTCAGGCCGCGTCGGTGGCCCGTTCCTCCCGTCCGCACCGCTTGGGGCGGCGTACGGGGCTCGTGGGCCGTGTTCTGGTCGTGTTGATGCTCGCGGCCGTGTCGCTGATCGGGCTGGGCAGCGGTATCGCTCCCGCTGGTGGGTTCGACTGCAAGGACGTGCCGAAGCCGGAGTTCCCGAACGAAGTCCTCGAGACCACGTTCGATTCGACCAGCGCGGACCGGGCGTCAGGTGGCGGGACGGGCTATCAGACCTACGGCTGGGCTGGGCTGAAGTGGCACACCTACGACCTCGGTTGCGGCGCGGACCTGGTGCGCGCGCCGGGCGCCGTCGGTGACACCACGCTGGGCAACACGTTCATGACGATCGGCAAGTCGATGGCGGCCGCCGCGTTCTGGCTCGATGACCAGACCAAGACCGGGCAGGCGGCCGCCGATGCGGGTGTCGAACCGGCGCTGGCGAAGTTCGATCAGATCGTCTTTTCGATCTCCAAGGGCATGCGGAGCATCTACGGCCAGTGGATCGGCATCGCTCTGGTGGTCGTCGCGGCGATCGTGCTGTGGAAGGCGCTGAAGGCTGATGCGGCCGGTGCCACTCGGACGACGGCGTTCGCGGCCGCGGGTCTGGCGCTCGGTGCGCTGATGGTCGGTGCTCCGCAGAAGGCGCTCGAGGTGGCCGACGAGACGTTCGGGTCGCTGATCACCGAGACGCAGGATCAGATTTTCTCGGTGCAGTTCGGCGACGACGGGGGCACGCTCTCCGGCGGCGCGAGTGATCCCCGGAACGTGTTGATCGACAAGATTTACCTCGACGACTGGCGTAAGGGCTGGTTCGGCCAGAACTACGACCCGGAGGACAAGGCCCGCCTAGGCCCGGACCTGCGGGATTCGTTGGCGTTCACCTACGACCAGCAGCACGAGGTCAAGGACGACCCGAAGGCTCAGGAGAAGCTCGCCGAGGAGAAGGCCGACAAGTTCCGCAAGATCGTCTCCTCGCTCGAGGAGGACTACCAGCTCTCCTATCACCAGTTCCAGGGCAAGGATTCCGGCCGCACCTCGATCGGGTTCATGGGCATGCTCAAGCTCGCGATGCCCTCGCTCCTGTGGATCGGCGCCTCGATCCTTAAGCTGACCGCGTTGCTGGCGATCCGGTTCGCGGTGCTGTTCGCGCCGGTCTGGATTCCCGTTGCGATCGCCTACGGCGGATGGCTCTCCCGGGTGATGCGCATGCTCGCCTCCGCGTACATGTGGGGCGTGGCAGGCGCCGTGATCGTCGCGCTTTACCTGATGGCCCTGGTGCAGCTGTATGTCGGCTCCAACGGCACGGTTGACGGGTCGTGGCGGCTGTGGTTCATGATCCTGCTGACGGTCGTGTGCTGGGCGATCATGCGTCCGTTCAAGCGGATGTCCCAGACGTTCTCGCAGAACTCGGCGAGCATGGTCAACCGCAAGGCCCGCGGCGCAAAGCAGGCGATCAAGCGAAAGGCGTTCGCCGCCGCGGCAACCGCAGTCGGCGGGCCCGGCGCCGGAGCTGGGGTGAAGGCCGCGCAGAAGCTCGGCGGCCGCGGTGAAGATGCCGGTGACCGTCCGCAGACGCTGGCCAGGCCCGAAGGCCGCGCGCTCAACAACCAGCGACAGCAGGCCCTCACGCAGTCCCGCGCCGACGCCCGTAAGGCCCAGGTCGGCGGGCGTGCCGGCCGGATCGGGCAGGCCGCCAACGCCGCCACCGAGCGGGAAGCGCGTATCGCCGGAATCGCAGCGGTGGCCAGCCGGGACATGGCCCGTGGCAAGGGCGGGGTCGACAGCAAGGACGCCGATCAGGCGATCAGGTCCGGTGCGGTCGCGTGGAAGCGGTTCGACCAGGACGAGGCGGACGCCAAGGTCCAGGAACGCCGGGCCCGCAAGGAATTGCTGTCCGCGAGCGTCGGGCAGCGGTGGGACGGCGGTGATCGCTCGGCGATCGCGCCGATGAAGGTCTACACCCCGAGCCGGGGCCAGTCGGCCACCAGCTCGGCGCCGCGCCGGTCGGCGATCAAACCGCCGGAGAACGCGAGGGTGTGGAACGCCGTGACAGCTGGCACCAACGGAAAGGACCGGTACCTCTGATGTCGTCGTCCGGACCCAATCCCGTTCTCGCTCCGATTCGCCGGTGGGTGCTCTACTCGCGCACCCACCTGGCGATCACGGTGGCCGGTGTCGTGGCGTTGCTGTTCGCTGCCGGGGCGGTCTTCGGGGAGACGCCGCCGCCCCGGGCGGCCGCGCACGAGGCTGACGCCGTCGCTGAGCCGGCCACGGCGGCGGATTCGATCAGCTACGACCTCGACGAGGTCAGCGAATCGCTGGTCGTCGCGAAGACCGCGGCCTGGGCTGCATCGAGCGCGCCGGCCACCGCGATGGCCTACGCGCACGCGTTCGTCGACACCACCGCCTCGGACAACAAGTGGGCCTCCGCGATCGGCCGCTTCACCGTCAGCAAGCCGGGCGAGACCGTCATCGCCGCACGTCCGCGGAACGTTGTCGTCATCACGGGCCCGACGGTCAGCACCCTCACCGATGGCCCGGGCGGCAAGACCGCGAAGGCGACCGTCCCGACGCAGGCCGGGGACATGCAGGTCTCCCTCACGGTGGAGGACGTCGCGGGAGGTAAGCGCTGGGTGGTCGGCACTCCCCTGCCCACTCTGGATCTGACCGAGGTCGACAAGCTCGCCCCGCCGACGTCGACGGCAGCACCGCGCACCACAGCCCCGTCGTCGACCACCACTGCGGCACCGGAGACCTCATCGGCGCCGCGGACCTCCACCGCTGCTCCGTCGACCACAGAGGGCTCGACGTTCGACCTCGACGAGCCGATGGATACCCCCGTCAAGCCGGGCAGCAGCTCGAATCCGACGCCGGTTCCCGGTCCGATTCCGATTCCCGATCTCGATACGCCGCTGCCGGGGGCACGGTGATCAGCGGCGGCGCCCGTCGGGCGCTGCTGCTGGCCGGCGCCGCCGCGATCGTCATCACGACCTCGGCATGTTCGATGGGTGTGCCGGTCATCCCGAAGGACCCGTGCCGCAACGTCCCCGGTAACGACAGCAAGGCATCGAGTTCGATTGCTGATGACCTTCAGCTGACGGCGTCCGGGCCGATCCGGATGCCGGTCGAGCCCGGGACTACGTCGTTCACCTCCGGATTCGGGGAGCGCTGGGGCGCCCAGCACCAGGGGGCTGACCTCGCCGGTCCGGTCGGCACGAAGATCCTCGCCGCGCTCGACGGCAATGTCGTCAAGGCGGGGGACTCCGGGGAAGGGCCGGGCGTCGGATTCGAGAACTGGGTGGTCATCGACTCGAACGTCGACGGCAAACCCGTGAGCACCGTCTACGGCCACATGTTCGCCAACGGCATCCACGTCAAGCCAGGGCAGCAGGTCAAGGCCGGTGACCACATCGCCGACATCGGCAACGCCGGCGGATCGACGGGCCCGCACCTGCATTTCGAATACTGGGAAGGTGGCCGGATGCAGGGCGGCACCGCCATCGACCCCGTCACGCTGCTCCCCGGCATCCCCAAGCAAGGCGGCAACGGCGGTGGCTTCGTCGACCCGACCAGCAGCAACATCCAGCTCGTCGCCGCAACCAAGTCGACTGCCGACTGCTCCGGCTTCGGGATGGCCGGCGGCGGCGAGCTGGCGTTCGGAATCGTGCCGGCCGAGTTCGAGCCGTGGATCAGACGAGCCGGCGGAGTCTGCCCGGAGATCGACTCCCCGCTCCTGGCAGCGCAGCTCCAGCAGGAGAACGGATTCCGCCACGGCAAGGACGCGCCTGTCTCGAAGACCGGCGCGGGCGGGCCGGCACAGTTCATGCCCGCCACCTGGGCCACCTGGGGCAAGGACTACGACGGCGACGGCAAGGTCGACGTGAACTCGATCGGCGACGCGGTGATGTCGCAGGCGCATTTCATGTGCGCGCTCTACCAGGATGTCTCCGGCTACATCGCGAACGGCCAGGCCAAGGGAGATCCGCTCGAGCTGACCCTCGCGGCATATAACGCCGGCCCAGGCGCCGTGCAGCAATGGGGCGGCATCCCGCCCTACGCGCAGACCGAGCACTACGTCCCGACGATCATGCAGGCCCGCGCGAAGTTCACGAACCCGAACTCCCGCGGCCGGTTCATCCCGAACGCAGCGGGCGACAGCGGCCAAGTCGTCACAGCCGCACGCGAATACCTCGGAACCCCGTACGTCTGGAGCGGCGGCGGCATTGGCGGGCCCTCCGGAGGAGGGTTCGACTGCTCCGGCCTGACCAGCTACGCCGTGCACGCGGCGAGCGCCGGCAAGGTCGCACTCCCCCGCACCTCCGAACAGCAGTGGGGCGTCGGAGTCGAGATCCCGATCGACCAGGCCCAGCCCGGTGACCTCGTCTTCGGCGGCTGGGGACCGAATGGTCCTGGCCACGTGGGCATTTACTCCGGTGGCGGCCAGATGGTCCACGCTCCGACCACCGGTGACGTCGTCAAGGAAGCCMCACTCCAGGCCGGGATGAAGGCCCGTCGGGTGATGTAGGGGACGTGTCATCTATGCGGGTCATGACATGTTTAGTGGGCGGGCGCGGGGAATCATCCTCGCGCCCTGGCCTTGTCGGTCATCCCGTCGACGCCAGCGCAGAGACACCCCACTCCGACTCCCGGTCGATGCCGCAACAGCCGCCCACTCCGGACCACCCATTCGGAGCTTGGGGGCCGTGCCGCCTATCCTGGTCAACGCCCAAAATTGGGGCACGGGAAGGATATTCAGGTGAGGGCGAGCAAGCTCATCATGGCGGCGATCATCATCGCCACAATCGGGTTCCTGGCCTGGGCGAACTTCGCCGCATACCGGGTCGAAGACGAGCCGGCTGCCGCTGAGCAGCCGACAACCTCAGCCACGACAACCACCGCCAGGGCCGCGCCACCGGCCGATGTCGAGACGACCGATCCCCCGGCCGCGTCCCGCGCCGCCGAGGAGGCCGCCCGACAGGGGCTGACCGTGGCATTCACCTGGTACCCGGCCACCGACGCCACCCAGAACGACGCCTACGGGCGGGCCCGAAACTGGCTGACCGACAAGCTCGCCGACCGCATGATCATCGACGCCACCACCGAACGCGGCCCGAGCGTGCAATGGGCCCAGTGGGCCCAGGAGCAGGCCAAGGTCATCGCCGACGTCAGCATCGGATGCTCCGGCTGCCCCGAGGACACCGACACCGTCGTCCAGCGCGTGGCCGCCATCAAGCAGACCGCGATCGCCGGCAGCAGCACCGATACGGTCAAACCTGACACCAACGTGTGGGTCACCGTCGTCCGACAAGGCRACCGCTGGCTCATCGACGACATCCGCTCCTGACCACGGAGGACCCATGAACCGCAAGAGCATCGCCGCAGCCCTGATCACTGCCGCGCTCGCTTTCGGGCAGACCGCGTGCAGCAGCGACGACGAACCCACCGCCGCACTGATCCCCGACACGACCTCCGCGCCCAGGACGACGGTGTCTCCGTTCGGCACCGATTCCATCAGCGAACTCGGCGTCAAGATCGAGCGTGACAACGCGACCACGATCGTCGAGACCGTCGAGCAGCGTGGCGGCACACCCGAACAGGCCCTCGCAGCCCTCCTCGCGGCCGAGGCAGAAACGGGATGGTCGTCGGGAAATCGGATGGCTCCTCCGGCGACGGACATCCGCGATATCTTCGGCTGGCGACTCTCCTACAACCTCCCTGCCGACTCTGCAGAGGTCGTCAGGGCCGCCACCAACACGTTCATGGACAACGCCGCCACCGTCACCGTCAGCGCTGACGATCCGGCCGCATACGCCCTGGCCGTCCAACACGCAGATCCCCGCGGCTACAACGAGAAAGAGCACTTCTACAAGAAGGGCGAGACCGCGGCTACCGAGTACCCCGCCGCTCTGCCCAAGGCCCAGGCTGCCTACGCCGAGCTGCGCGGCCCCCGGTAAGCCAGGAGACGTGTCGTCTTCACTGGTCACAGCCCTAATGGTCGTGCGATGAAGCCCTCAGGGCAGGGAACGAAGAAGGCCGGCCCGGCATACTCTCCACCGTTCGATGCGAACGGGGCGAGTGCTGGGCCGGCCTTCTTCTTCGGAATCTGTGGGACGTGTCGTTTTACCTGCTAGACAGCCCTTTTCGATCCATCAGTGTCCCATGCCGATTCCGCCGTCGACGTTGATGACGGTGCCGGTGATGTAGGCGGCGCCGGGGCTCAGGAGGAAGGCTGCGGTGGCTGCGATCTCCTCGGGCTTGCCGAAGCGGCCGAGCGGGATGTGGGACTTGGCGAGTTCGATGTTCTTCTCGCCGAGTGCATCCGTCATGTCGGTCTCGGTGAAGCCGGGGGCGATGACGTTGCAGGTGATCGAGCGGGAGCCGAGTTCGCGCGCGACGGAGCGTGCCATGCCGATCACGCCTGCCTTGGCTGCTGCATAGTTGACCTGTCCGGCGGCGCCGGACATTCCGCTGGCCGATCCGATGAGCACGATGCGGCCGGCACGGGCCTTGAGCATGCCACGGCTGGAGCGCTGGACGATGCGGAAGACGCCGGTGAGGTTGGTGTCGATGACGCGCGAGAACTTCTCGGTGTCCATGCGCATGAGGAGCGTGTCGTCCGTGATGCCCGCGTTCGCGACGACACCTTCGATCGGGCCGTCCTCAGTCTCGATGTGCTTGAACGCGGCGTCGACGGAGGCATCGTCGGTGACGTCGCACTCGATGCCGTTGACGCCTTCCGGGACGGAGGAGCCGCGGTGGGTCCCCCAGACGGTGTGTCCTTCCTTGACGAGCTGGCTGGCGATTGCAGCGCCGATTCCGCGATTTGCTCCGGTCACGAGAACACGCACGAGTAGAACCTCCAATTGGTCTTGCGAGTAAGGGCTTAGAACGGTGTATGGATCAGCTAGCAGCGTTGTCGGCCACTACGGCATCTTCTTCGACGAGTAGAACGATCGCGACGGGGTCACCGTGCTTCTCCCGGGAGGAGTGCAGCGCGAACGTGGATGCGACGAACCGCACGCCGTCGATTTCGAGCTTCTGCTCCGCGTCTCGCGGGGCCTCTGGATCGGCCAGCGCGGCTAGATCGACTTGGGAAAGCACTTGGGAGACACGGTCTTCTCCCAGCGGTGCGTGCCGGCCGACAGTGGTGAGTGGAATCTTGTGGCTCGCCTCGACGAGCAGCAGCGTGGCGTTGCTGTAGCGGATCAACGAGGCGATGTTCGATTCGAACTTGCGGTCCTCGAGCTGCAACGTGAGGCCGTGGAGGATGCGCGTAGCGCCGCCGTCGGCGAGGTGCAGGCGACAGCTCGACCAGAAGTGCACCCATTCACCGCCGGGCTGCAAACTCCAGTAGCTCTCGACGAGATCGCCGTGGTCGCCGGTGAGTGCGTCGTAGTAGCCGCCGACGAGGCTCCAGACGTCCTCCGGGTTGAGGTAGGTGAACAGGTACATGACGTGGCGTTCTTCGTCGGCCTCGCGGACGTCCCCGTACAGGTCGACGTTGTCGCCGCTGGTTCGCGTTGTCATGGCCTGCATGTCAAGCACCCACCCGTTGTAGACGGGCCGTGGTGTCGGGGGTTGGGCTCCAACCCAAACGATGAGGCCCACAGGCGTCCCGTCCGATGCGTCGACCTGGCGAGTTTCTACGAATAGGCCCTCGACGCTAGGGATCTCACGGCCGTCGAGAGCAGCCTGGATGACTGCCCGAACGACGGCCTCACCCCGCTTGTCGAGTCCGAGTGCGTTTGCACACCGCCGCAGCGTCTTGGCGACCCGAGCCTCCGCTGCTGAATGGATGAATACATCTCCCCCAAGTCGGGTGCCGATTATGTCGACGGCAAGCCACATTCCTTGGATAGTCATTCCGGGGAGCCTATGCGAGCGCCATATCACTATTTTCGTAGCCCTGTTAGAGACCGGTTGGTACTTGATGTTTCATTTATGGTGCGTGGTCGACTTGCAAAAAGTCGTTAGCCAGGAGTAATTTTTGCCTCGTCTCGGGGTACTCCCCCGTACGTAAACGCGCTGGTCGGTGAGCGATTCCCGGCCGGAAGCAGGAAGGCCCACGAAAATCGTGAGGCCTGCTTTCGGCTTTTCAGGAACAGGGACCGGCTTGATGAACACTCATACCCAGCAACGCTGGAGATTCCATTCCTGTGACCCGAGTGTGGTCCGAGAGCTACGCAGGGGTTCCCGGCGGGCGGTTACGCACACGCTCATAGCTGGCCCGAAGTTCGCTCTCGGGAATCTCCAATGCCGCTGCGAGCTTCCGCGCGAAGTTGTCCGTGAGACGGGCGTCCCCTCGTTCGATGGCTCCAACCATCGAAGTACTGATCCCGGCCTTGGCACCGAGTTCCGGCTGCGTCAGCCCCAGAAGCACGCGCCAATCCCCCGGATAGCGATCCGCAGGACTGACGGCGACGAGGTCGGACACCTCGACACCGAGGGCGCGGACAACCCGCATGAGGATGTCTATTTGCGGCGACTGACTGCCGGACTCCCACTTGTGGATGGTCTGCAACGAGACGTCAGACATTCGGCCGAGATCGGGACGACTGAGCCCACGAGAGTTACGGAACTCGATCAAGCGCTCGGGATCGAAGCCGCGCAGCACACGTCGACTCACACTCACCCTCTTCATCGCCCCGTCTACAGATCCGCTAGACACCATGCACTCCCACGATTAACATGCGCACGTAACTTAAGGATGAAATTTAGTTTTGTACGTGAGACTGAGGCTCGGGAGCACACGATGCATGGTGTCTGAAGTGACTAGATGTGAGCGGTCCCCCGGCTGTTAGCGCAGCCAGGGGACCGTCAAGCCAGCCGACTGTTAGCGCAGCCGGACAAGCCAGGAGATCCGCGGGTAGTCGCCCGCCGATCTCTGTTGCAGATATATGAGGACCTGCAAGTGAACACGTTAGATGGCGCAGGCGCCGTACGCCTAGCGACTACCAGATCCGATGCCGGCCGGACCAAAGTCGACGGCCTCGATCGAATCGCCGATGAAGCACTCCGAGTCGTCCTGTCCACACATCGTCCGAGTCCTGACGGTGCGTCATGCACGGCGTGTGGTTTCGGCTACACCTCAACGCTCCCCTTGTGTCCGGCGGTCGCTGGCGTTCTCCGCGAGTTGTCCGCCGGAGACGCCCGGACGGGGACGGCGAGGTCACCTCTCGGCCGGTATACGACCAACCGTCTCCGCGCGATGGCGCTCGAGCACACTGGTCGAGGTCGATGCCCGCGGTGCGGATTCGTCTACTCCGGTCAGGTGCTCACATGCCCGGCGGCGCGCCGCATTGCAGCCGAGCTCGAGTCCCGCGGCAAGGCGCCTGTGACGCAGCCCCGAGCGGGTCAAGGCTTGTGCGCAGGTAAGGGTGTGGGGTGGACCGTGAGGGGGAAAGAGGCCGCGCCGTGGAGGCGAGCGATGTCGGCGTGCTCGGTGTGCCCGCTGCTCGCGCAGTGCGAGGCACGCCTGGCCGGCAGACTCGCTGCTGGCGAGAAGGTCCGCGAGCAGGTCATGGCCGGCCGACTGTTCACTGTGACTGGCCGAGAGATCACAGCGGACGAGGTTGACGCGTACGCGGTCGCCCGCGGACGCCGCAAGCCCAGGAGGGCCGCATGAAGCCGATCGCGTGCGATCGCGATGGCCGCCACTGGGTCCTTTTTGCAACCGGTAGCACGCTGCGCGCTCGTCTTGTTCGTGGCGACGCGGCCCCGGCTGTCATGGATCTGGCCGAACTCGTCGAGGCGTATGGCCCTCTGGTCCTCTCCCCTGCTCGTCCTGCCGTCGGCGGCGGTTATGCGGTGTTCGCCGACACCGTCGATCTCGTCGCTTCCGATCCGGGAACGGCCTCGGTCGAACAGATCGACCAGGTCGCAGCGTTCGCGAAATCGATGGTTCTTCTGATGGGGCCGCGCGCCCGTCCCGCGTGACGGCCCGTCCCACGTCCTCCACCCAGTAGGCGATCGGCCGTGTGTGCCTCCCTGATGGGGAGGTCTGAGCGCGATCGGATTTGGGTGCTGAATTGGGTTCCACGAGACAGGAGAGACAGCTTTGGCTGAGTAATCACGAGAGAGACAACGCGACCTAATTTCACAGCGCAGTAGCTCAGAAATGAGAAAAACCCCCAGGTGGGGGTCGTTCTCATCAGAAGTTCCACGGAAAGGACTGGCAGGTCCGTTCCTGGTCTGAAAGGTATCGCTTGGCGGCGATCACTCTCTGAGCGAGACCCGAGAAGTTGGCGCTTCCGGACTCTTTACTGCTTATCCCCGAAGGGACTTACCGTGCCAGGTACGTCTCAGGGTAACGCACACCCTGAAAACAGCTCAACTGTTCAAACTTTCGCTTTCTCCGGCGCGTCGCCCGAGGTCAATACAACCGCCTCCGGGCTCCCTCAACCATTCACAGACGGCGAATGGAGGGCGATCGTCGCTACTGCTGTCGCATCCGTCGCCAAGCTCGAAGCCGCCGAACAGCAAGCGCACGACCAACACGCAGCCCATGCGGCCGAAGTGACGATCACCGAACTACTCGAGGCCCAACCTGCCGGCTCCAAGGCCTTCTCGTTGCCGATCGCGCCGGGCGCCTCCACCCACATCCTGACCTGGCGCAGCCGCACCTACTGGCTCTCACTCTGCGAGTGGGTCGCCACCCACACCGACCGCGGCCGAGCGGCCCTCAAACACAACGGAATCGCCGCCGACACATTCATTCGAGGCTGCGTCGTACACGCCCACTTCGCCGAATCGGCCACCGGCCGACGGGTCGCCGCCAGCATCGCCACCCTCATCAACCGGTCCGGACTGTCCATCGACCAAATCAAACGGTGCAGACGAACACTCAAAGCACTCGAACTCGGAGTCGAACAAGCCCGCGGCAAAAAGCTCAACGGGATCGAACGCGAGGCCGCTGCCCGCCACTACGAGCAGACCCACGGACAAGCCCCCACGCGGCCGCAGATCGGCGCAGCCAGCGTGTGGGCGCTCTCCGCACCCCCATGGGCGATCCAGGCGATGCCCGAGCCGAGAAGAAGGCCACGCCCGCAACGTCGCCGACGCAATCAAAAGCCACGCTCCCCCCACATCACATCCGCGAACCAGCCCACACTCACGACAACCCCCAGCTACGAAGGCTCCGCACCCCAATCCCTCTGTGGTTCATCTCTTCTGAATCTTTCCGTCAGGAAAGATCACCTAACGCGCAGGCGCGCGGGCAACAAGAATCCCACAACCAGCACCTCGATAAGGCCCCTCAACCTCCAACGAGCAGCCGCCGAACTGGTCACACGAATCCCCGCCCTGCGCAGCATCGTCGGTGTCGACGATCTTACCGGCCGACGCCGCGGACACATCGGCTCCATCTCCGACCTCCTGCACGAGGCCGGGATCGACACCGACCGCTGGACAGGAATCGACATCGCCGCAGCCCTCACACTCGACGGCACCACCCGAGGCTGGACCTGGCCAACCACCGACTCAATGAAATCGCCGCTACGACTAGTGGCATGGCGACTCACCCAACTCGACTGGTCCGGCCCCTCCCCCACCGAACGGAAGACCCAAGGCCGTCAACTACCCCGAGAAACCCCCACCGCAACCGCCCACCGCCTCATCCGCGCAAGACGCACCGTGGTCGCCGCAGCCCAAACCACCCAGGCTCCCCCAGCATCAGCCGAACACCGCAAGGCCATACGCGCACAGCTCACCTGTGCTCTAACTGCCCGTAAAGTCCCAGATCTCACCGCATGAGCCGTTCCACGGGAAGAGTCAGTAGCCAGCTCTGAACGTCTCAGACGCGGAGGTACTCAGGCCCCCGGTAACCCGGCAGTGCAACCGCGAACGGATCCGCCGTCCGATCACGATGAAGCTGCAAAGAGCGCTTCTCGGAACCCCGGCGAGTAGCCGCCGGCGGGCCGGAGAGACGTGCACAGGGGTCGGCATCTGCCCCGATGTGGAGGTGAGCGGGCGGAACCCGATCATCGGCGCTGCCGGCAGCACCGTGGTCCGACGAGCCATGCCTAACTGCAACCTGATGGCCGTCACCCCAACGTCGTCGTGCCCGTGGGTGCGCACCCTGCTGCACTCCCTCTATCACCAGATCCACGCGGAATCTGTTCACGCCCAACCAGTCCGCGGAGGAAGGCGAGCCAGCCGACGCCAGGTCTCCGCGGTCGCGGAGCCCTACCCGCGCAAACGTGCGAGTGCAGGTGAGGATCCCAGGAGACGGCCGTACCGGTGCAGTTGGTTGTGACCGATGACCAGGCGGCCGCCCGCGATGCGGCCGCGACGATGCCTGGCCTCGTGGAAGATTTCACGATCCTGACCCGCGCCGCTGACAGGGCGGGGCGGAGGGGCTACCTGACCAAGGACGCGGGTATGGACGAGATCACCCACGCCGTCCCGACCTCCTTCCGGTCAGGTGGTGCTCGACCCCGCTCTCCAGCGGCGCCTGGTTGCTTCTGCTGCCGCGGCCGCCGGTCAGCGAAGCACACCGGCTCCGGCAGCGTCCGGGCCGAAGCCCGCCGGACTGACGCCGCGCGAGCGCGAGGTCCTCGTCCTAATTGCTCAGGCACTCACAAACCGAGAGATCGCGGCGCGCCTGTTCATCGGGGAAGTCGCCGTCAATACGCACATCAACAACCTTTTGGCGAAGGCCCAGTAGCGAGTTCGGGGCACGCGATTCGCTACGCCTTCCGCCACGCGCTGATGACGGCCGAGGACTGACGACGGCGGCTTATTCCGGTGCAAGTACTCCGAACTGTCAGGCGCGGCGGAGCACCGCCTTCGCGCTGGCGAGGCGTGGCACGTCGGCACCGGAGACGACGCGTTCGCCGAGGTTGCCGAGTCGGTCGATCATCGCAGTGGCCGCCGCGATGTCGTCGATCGACGGGGTCAGCGCGTGGTTGATTGTCGCGGCGTCGGCCGGGAGCACTGCGAGCTTGCCAACCATGCCGAGTTCGGCGGCGAACAGGGTGTCGGTGCGCACCGAATCAGCCTGGGCGCTGGGTCCGTCGATCGGCCCGGGGAGCCCGGCCGCGCGGCACGCGACCACCAGCTGTGACCGTGCGTGGGTGAGTGCGACCGCCGTGTTCGCCATCCCGGTATCGTGCCGGAAGTCGCCCACGCCGAACGCCAATCGGACCGCCGGCACCGCGTCGGCGATCTCGACGGTTCTGGTGAGGGCACGCGCCGCCTCGATCATCGGCACGATCGGCAGACCGGGCAGCAGCGAAGAATGTGGCTCGCCGGAGAGTCCAGTTGCACTGGGGAGCTGGAGATCTCATCCTCAAGGGCCGCCTCCGAGGCGGTGGGAACCCCTTCGATTCCAGACCAGTAGCGAGTCATCATCCGTGCGTTGGCTACCGTCTTCGCCTGTTCACGGACAAGCTCCTCAAACGCTGCCTGATCCAGGGTTTTGCGAGGGTCTGCTGCTCGCCGCAGATTGGTCTGCCTCCGTCGGTCTTCCGCGACTTCCTCTTGCTCTTCTTGCCAGCCATGTCTGGTCCTCTCGTCGGTCGACGCATCGGCACGCCGCGTTGATGGAGAGAACCTTCGCAGGAACCGAACTAGATTCCTGTTGGTTATTGGTAATTGGTGATTATGGGCTGAACTGCAAGTATACAGACACAGCAGGGATTCAATCAGGCCTTCGATCTGAACTTTCCGAACTTGTCGACGGGCTCGAGGCACCGCCGTCGACCAGGTTTGACGTCCCGAATTGGCTCATCCTCGACCCACTCCCGCAGACATTCCTCGATGAAGGCGTTGACCGGGATACCTGTGTCCAGGGACTTCTGTCTGACCCGCTTCATCGTTCGGCTTCGAGGCGGTATCCGGAGTGGTCCCACTTGGGTCGTTGTGCGACAAGAGCCTGTCCAGGCCGAGGCTTGGACTCCGACACATTCACCCACGACTGCCCTCCCGATCAGATATCCGCTGGACAGAAGGCTACCGGCCACGCTCCTAATAGACAGGACGACGCCCTGAGCGGGCCCGCACGACGGGGAGGGCATGATGCGCGATCCGGGGAGGATCGACCCGATCCTGCGCAAGCTGGGCCAGACCTGGCACCAGAACCCGGATTTGAGGCTGACTGAACTGCTCGTGGCCCTCGCTGCGACGGGCGAGACGATGCCGACGTTCTTCCACACCGAGGACGACCACATCGAGGCAGCCATCGACGCAGCTCTGGACGCCGGCCTCGGAGGATAGTGTCAATCGAAGGCCAAAAGGCCTGACCGGCAACACCATCTACGAAAGGCTGCATCGTGAAGCCCCGAGTCGAGAGCTCAGCCAAATGGCCCCGGCGCTGGAACCGTCGTGACTACCCACTCTGGTTCGCGGCAATCGGTGTGGTCATGTCCGGAGCGCTTGCAATCATGCTCCCGATAGCGATGGGGAGCATCTACGGTATCGGCCCGTTCCTCTTCTTCGGGTTCATGGGCATTTCCGTAGTGCTGGCATGCAGGCCACTCAGACCTCAGTCCCTCTCTCCCCGAATCCGTCTCACCCGATTGGATCCAGAGACCAGGAGAATCGACTCGACCGAGGGCATCCCAGGAATCCTGATCCCTGAACACCCGATCACCAGATCGAGGAATCTCGCCGCGTCCCTCTTCTTCACCATGCTCGGACCGACGATCTACTGCATGACTCAAAGTGCAGAGGTGGACAAGGCCCCTCTCTTCGCCTCGATCATCGCGTGGGGCTCCACCGCGCTGGGCGCTCTCCTCTTCTTGGTGCTCTCCGCGAGAGGATCAGCCCCTGTTCACGTATCCGAGGTGGGGTACTTCGGGGTGGGCAGGATGCTGAAG
>NZ_JBFRDL010000066.1:0-20395 GCF_052113525.1 Rhodococcus sp. TAF43 | reverse complement strand
CTCCGACGAGTACTCGCCGCGCACCTCGGCGACCATCCGCACCGCCCGCTCACGCAGCTCGGCCGGGTACTTCCTCGAACCTGACATGACTCCATCCTTCACAAGAGATGAAGTCTCCGGACTCACCGGGGCGATTCAGTCCCATCCGCAGCAAACGTAGTGGAACCGTTTACGGTCGGCCTGCGTCAAACCAATCAGGGCTCCGCTGTGAGCTCCGTATGGAACGGCGGTGCGCGGTAAGGCGCATGACGCAGAATGACCGGGGAGGGGTTGCATTGGGTGATCAGCTGGGTGTCGATACCGAGGCGTTGCGTTCGCTCGCTGCGTCGTTGACAGGCGAGGCCGATCGGATCTCGGACATCGACCCGTCCGGTCCGATCGACGCTGCCGCTGCCGCAATGCCTGGATCGTCGGTCGCTGCATCCGCGGCCCGCGCTGGGCACCCGCTGCTCCGCTCCTACCGCGACACTGCCGAGCGGCTGCGCGAGATGGCAGCTACCGCGGAGACAAACGCCCGCACCTACGACGGTGCCGACCACGCCTTCAGCCTCAATCTTGACACCACAGCAGGGGACCTCTAGGTGGTCACGCTGTCGCAGTTACGCACATGGCGTCCGGACGAGCTCGCGGTCGCTGGCACCGCCGTCGCCGCATCGAACCGCACCTTCGGCGACGCGATGAATGCGACCGGATCGCACGTCTCAAACGCTTTGTTGAGTTGGCAGGGCACCGCCGCCGAGGCCGCTGGATCACGCTCAGCGACAGAACAGGACGCGGGCCGACGCATCACGACAGCAGTCACCGCCCAGGCCAACGCGTTGACGAATGCAGCGGCCTCGATCGGTCCCGCCCGAATCACTGCCCTTGCCATCGCGGACGAGGCGATGGCTGCCGGATTCGCAGTTGCGGACGACGGGCAGGTCAGCGCCCCACCGTTCGTCAGCGGCAACCCGGTCGCCGACATGCTGATTCAGGCACAACTGGGCGAGCAGGCGGCCGTGCTCGAGGCTCGGCTCAAACCCGCGCTGGCCACGGTCGGCGAACTCGACGCGCGCGCTGGCGCCGCACTTGACGCCGCCACCGACCAGCTCGGCGACGCCAACGAGCCCCGAGCGGGGAGTCTCGGACCCGACGCGCTCCCCGAGCCAGCACCCGGCGCCACCGCCGCCGACAACAAGAAGTACTGGGACTCGCTCACCGAGGAACAGCGACGTCAGATCGTCGAGGAGCACCCGGACTGGGTCGGCAACCTCGACGGTATCCCCTCCGCTGTGCGACACGAGGCGAACGTCAACCGCTTCGACGACGAACGCGCCCGCCTCGAAGCCGAACGCGACCGCCTGCAAGCGAACCTCGACGACAACCTCTTCGGCGGCACGTTCACCAACGACGACGCGGCACTCTGGTACACCGAGCAGAAACTGCGTGACCTCGACGAAATCGAAGGCATCGTGGCCGACAACCCAGACGGGCGCCTGATGCTGCTCGACCTGCAGTCCGGCGAACGCGGCATGGCCGCCTTCGCCGTCGGAGACCCCGACACCGCCGACCACATCTCCGTCACCACACCTGGACTGAACACCAACATCGACGAGTCCTTCAGCGGCATGGTCGGAGAGACCACACACCTGCAGGCGGAGGCGGAGAAACAACTCCGGCTCGCAGGGCGTGGCGACGAGACCGTGGCGAGTATCGCGTGGTTGGGATACGAACCACCGCAGGCGGACACCGGCGCGTCGAATGCGTTCATGGACGGCGTACGCGGCTACGGCGATGTGGCCCAGACGGACCGCGCGAACGCGGGCGCCGCGAAGCTCGCCGGGTTCTACGACGGCCTCGATGTCGTATCGATACAACCAGACCCGCATATCACCGCGCTCGGGCACTCCTACGGATCCCTGACCACCGGTCTGGCCCTGCAGGATCCCGGCCCCGGCCAACCCGTCGACGACGCCATGTTCTACGGATCACCCGGCATCAACGCCGACGACGAATCCGACCTCGGCCTCGCCGAAGGACACGGCTACGTAATGGAGGCGGACGGCGACATCGGGATCCCCGAAGCCGGCAAGATACACGTGTTCGGCCCCGACCCCAGTACCTCGGATTTCGAACAGCTCTCCACCGACGCAGGCACCAGCCCCGACGGAGTCACGCGAGAGGGCGTCCACAAGCACAGTCAATACCCACAACTAGTAGGACTTTGTTAGGTCTGTCACGGTTGGGTGTGGGGTCTCGAGTTTCGGCGTGATCTTCGAGACGATGATGGGGTGGATGCCGCAGCCCTGTCCGAGGTCGATGAACGTCTTGATTCCTTTGTCGGTGAGGTGTTCTCGTCGTTGTTGCGTAAGGACAGGCTGGCGACGGCAGGGGTGTATACGCGAGGATTGATGCTCAGTGGTGAGCGCAAGTCGATGCAGCCGATGGCGGCCCGACTCGGTGTCGATCATCAGCGGTTACAGCAGTTCGTGACCACCTCCCCGTGGAAGGTCGAGCCGGTGCGGATGGTGCTCTCACGCAAGGCCTGCGAGCTCATCGCACCGGACGCGTGGGTGGTCGACGACACGGGGTTCGGCAAGGACGGCGATGCCTCCCCATGTGTGGCCCGGCAGTACTCGGGCACGTTGGGCAAGGTCGGCAACTGTCAGATCGCGGTCAGCGTGCACGCCGCGTCCGACGACGCGTCATGCCCATTGAACTGGCGACTGTTCGTGCCGCAGAGCTGGGACGAGACCTGCGTCGATGATCCAGGTGCTGCGAGCGTCGTCGCGGCACGCCGGAAGAAGTCAGCGATACCCGACCGGGAGCGGCACCGGCCGAAATGGGAGATGGCGGTGGAGATGATCGACGAACTCCTCGCCTGGGGTCGTCCCCAGCCCGATGTCGTGGTCGCGGACGCCGGCTACGGCGAGGGCGCACAGTTTCGCGCCGCACTCTCCGACCGCGGTATCCCCTACATGGTGGCAGTCAAAGCAGCGACCGGTGTCTACCCGGCCGACGCTCAGCCCGAGACCCCGCCCCGGATCGGCCCCGGGCGTCCCGCCGCCGCCCGTTACCGGGTGCCGAAGTCCAGCTGCAAGGACATGGTGATCGCCGCCGGACCGGATGCGGCGCAGGAAGTGTCGTGGCGGCGCGGCACCAAGGCCACACCCGGCAATCCTGACGCCGTCATGCGCTCCCGGTTCGTCGCCCTGCGGGCCCGACCCGCTGGCCTCCGAGTGCCTCGCGCCACCGACGGATCGGTCGAGCAGGTGTGGCTACTGGCCGAATGGCCCATCGGTGCAACAGAACCCACCGACTACTGGCTCTCCACCCTGCCCGCGGACATCCCGATCGACGAACTCGTCCGCCTCGCGAAACTCCGCTGG
This sequence comes from Rhodococcus sp. TAF43, assembly GCF_052113525.1. Taxonomy (NCBI): domain Bacteria; kingdom Bacillati; phylum Actinomycetota; class Actinomycetes; order Mycobacteriales; family Nocardiaceae; genus Rhodococcus; species Rhodococcus sp. TAF43. The sequence continues at coordinate 17,027 of NZ_JBFRDL010000066.1, read as the reverse complement.
CGCATCGAACACGACTACCGCGAACTCAAAGTCGCCCTGGGCCTCGACCACTTCGAAGGACGCTCCTGGCCCGGTTGGCACCACCACGCCACCCTCGTCACCGCCGCCCACCTGTTCCTGACCACCCTGCGGCTGACCGACCCAAAAGCCGGTGGGCAGGGCTGACCCTCTACGGCATCGTCCGCGACATCCAACGCGCACTCGCCATCTGGATCGGCACCTGCCCACTGTGTCACCACAGGTTTCCAACCTAACAAAGTCCTACTAGGCGACAACGGGGAGCTTCGAATGTCGGGATACAACATGGCCTCGATCGTGGCCGGACTACCCGAACAGGTCGTGCGCCGATGAACCGACGCACTCTGCCGCTGCTGGCTGTGCTGGCAACGACCGTGACAATCCTGACCACCGGATGTGGAGACCAGATGGGCAACCCGTACAACCACACTGACGAAGAGATCGCCGCCGCCGCCGCCCTTCTGCCCACCCGGCCCTCGCTCGAGGACACCGAAAAGCAGATCGCCGCGGCACTGCAGGCGATCATGGACGCCGCCAAGGCCATCGCACCCACGCTGCAGTGGGAGCCGCAGGATCAGCGATCCCAGTCCAGCTGCGGTGGCGCCTTCGGTAAGACCGACGGACTCGAGATCGACCTGCCGGACTACGTGTCTTCCGTTCCGATTTCCGACGCCGACTGGCCCCGCATCCTCCAGGCCGCCCGCGACATCGCTGCTCCCCTCGGGATCACCCAGCTGAACGTGCGCGTCGACAAGCCGGGCCAGCACGACGTGGTACTCACCAGCGACGACGGCAGCCGAATCGACCTCGGAACGTATGTCGCCGCACTCGTCAGCGGCAATACCGGCTGCCGTCTCCCCGCCCAGCGGACCGACACGACGCAGTAACGCGTCGCCCACCCAGCACACCCGACCGACCACTACGGGAGCGACACCATGACCAGCAGAGCACCGCTTGACGAACTCGCCGTGAAAGCACGCCGAGTCCACGAGGCAGTGACACTCGTGCGCGGAAGGGCCCAGTCTGCAGGAGGACATGTCGCCGCTGAAGTCGATGCTGCCGGCCGCATCACTGCACTGACCATCGCCGACACCGCCCTCGCAAGAGGCGCCGTGGCACTCGCGGCGATCGTCGCCGACACCCACCGCGCGGCGTGCGCCGAGGCAGAGAAGGCGGCACAGGACCTTCGTAACGAGTTGGCTGCCGACCCCCGGGTCGCACGAGTCATCGCCGGAACAGGCACGGACGCCCCCGCCGCACCGGGTCACCGCCCCGCGCCCGAGGAGGACGATGACGTGTACTACGCCACCCAGTCGGTGCTCCGGCGGATCTGATCAACAGGCAGTGAGATCGCTGCGGAAGGCCGAGGACAAGACCTCAGGCGAGGCGATTGCTCACTCAAACGGCAAGTCCCGAAACGACTCTGGCACACGATGCGAGACGATCAGCTCGCGAGGCTGGCTCGGCAGTCGGCTGATGCTGCGTGAGGTGCCTGCGTCACCTTCCGATGCCCAACTGATAGAGCTTCCAGGTCAGGTCGAAGAGCCACGCTTTCGCTGAGTCATCGACGGGGAGGAACCAGATATACGAGTCCATTGCGAACACCTCGATCTATCGGCAGTAGCCACCCAGCCAGCACGGGGCGTGATCCCGGATCCACACGGCAATATCCTCCGGGACAATCACTCTCGGCATGAGCCACCAGATCAGGGGGAAGTCATCAACCGGATGAATCATCTCAATCGCCTCATTTACGGGCAGTGACCGCCCAAGTCGCAGCCAAGGATGTTATACAGGACCCGTTGCCACAGTTCGGGTATCGGCAGGGCCCACATCCAGCCCTGACCTCGCCAGTCACGTGGATACACAAGGCAACACCTCCAGTGTCTCCGACCCCGCCCCACCTCGCTTTCGGCCTAATTGCCCCGAAGAAGCCGAGCGCCGCTAGCCAGATGGTCACCGCCATCACGACCGGGGTGAGTGGTCCGAAATACTCCTGCCAGTCCATCTTGATCACCTCATTGATGGGCACCAACCGCCAGCCCAACATGGCCAGAATTCGAGGATCCGGGCTCGGGTCCACTCGGTGAAGAACGGGGGCCAAAGGAGCCAGTAGATCGGCGGGAAGTCGATTTCGTACCCTCCGGGGATAGCGGAATGGCCCGGTCCGGTGCTCGGGAGGTCCACCCCAATCGCCTCTACTCAGGCAGTAGCCGCCCAACACAAACCTCGGCATCGAGACGTGGAACGACATCTCCCGTACCGCGCGTGGTCCGGACGGCAAGAGCTACGGCTACTTCGCTCTGCCGTGGATCAAGGACGGCCGGCTCGGTGACTTCTCCCCGGAGAACGCGCGCGCGACATTCACGATCACGGGCCGCACCGAGCGCAACCCCCAGTGGGGGACGGATCCGTACGATGTCGTGCTCAACGCAGCGGCAAACCCGAAGATCCGCCGGTTCCTGGTCCCCTGCTGACCGCGCTGGCCGCGGACCAGCACCTGCACCTGCACCTGCACATGGAGCCGACTGCTGTCGCGCGGCCCTCGGTCACCAACAGCGCTACCGCCCTGGTTGTCTAGCGGATTTGTCGGGGCTCGGCAGCTGAGCTCTGGCTGCCGGGCCCCGCCGTAGCCGCGATCGCGTTCACCCACGGCAATACGCGGTCCGTTCGATTGAGGCGGGGCACTGCTCGACTGTGCTAGGCGTCGTTGAGCGCGGATCCTTCTGGGGGAGTCTTCAGGATCCGCACGCTAACTGACTGGTCATCCGGGTTGTCTCCGATCTGCTTCGCCACTACGCCGGTCATCGCCCAACCGCCGCAGACCTGGTGCGGTCCGTAGCGGTGGAGGTCGAATCCGCCGTCAGCGATGAAGCTGAACATAGTGTTGCCAGTTTCAATTTCGCCGCTGTCGATGCTGGTGAGAATGGCGCCAGGAGCGCTGGGAGATTTTGGATAGAAACGCACATCGCGTCACGCCCAACGGTCCGTTCCCTGTTGCTCACTAGCCTCTGCACTTCGACCAGCAGCCGGATGGCTTGATTCCACTCTCCTTCTTGGATCAAGCGCGGGATTCGGCGTCGGATGATGCGCATCTCATCCATGCTGAGATGGGCGCCTGCGGTCATGTACCCGAATCCCGGGCTCGAGTCGGGCAGTTGGTAAGTGTCGAYGATGAAGCTGTCCTGATGGACCGGCAGGACTTCTGATCCTCGCTCGAAATTCGAAATGCGGGCCGCGAATGCAGATTTCAGCCCGAACGGATTCGGTGGGGTAAAGCCTGTGACGACAATCGACAGGCGCTTGTTCCACCGCCTGTCGAGTCTCTTTAGGGCGGCCTCCGCCTCGGAACGAATTGCTTCGATTCCCGCGCCGAGCTCATCCTTCATCCACAGCTGCTCCGCGATCCACTCGGATACTGGTTTCGACTGCTGTCTGTCGATGAAGGCGATCCCTGTGAAGCCAACGGCGAACTGACCGCACCACGACACTGCTTTGTTGTGATCATCGTCGAAGACGGAACCATCTGCACGGGTGAGTCGTCGGTCGGAGATCTGCACGATGTGGTGGGCTGTAACCAGCGTCTGAATCAGTGTCACCCGGGTAGTTCTATCAATTCCCTTCACCCGCGGAGTGTTTCTGGGCAGCGCGCTGTGGGCGCACTATCCCGGCGATGAAGTAGCCGCTGGCTGTGGGGCTGGCACAGATTCTGTGTTCTGGAGGCGCCAACGTGACTGCTCTGTTCGCGAATGCGGTGAGTGAATGGGCATTGTGATGAACCCGGAGGCCTTCGAGGACGAGTGGGCAGCAAGCGGAGGGACAGTTGAGTCCACGGGATACGAGTAGGATGACCTGGCTCCGGCAGATCATGAGCAGGGGATCGAGTAGTCCGGAAGCGTGTGCATCACCGTTGATCTACACCCCCAGATACCGCTCGCCCCACCCGACACGTACCCACTCCACGTCACAACTGAGCTGTTCCATCGCGCTTTCTTTCTCCTGGGTTTTCACCCATTGAGGCCCTCTGTAGTCGCCAATTGGATCTGCGGACGAATGTTCGTCCCGTCAGAAATACTGTGCGATCTCCCCCACGCCGGGAGGATCAATCTTCGGCACGCATTGCCGCGCGCCACCACCCAACTCGACCTCCGCTTTCAGCCATTGGGCAGAATATAACGGTGACCGTCGACCCCGACGGTGCGGTATGGTGCACCGCGACCATCAACAGGATGAACGATGCAGCGCACATACTGAGCCGTATCGGTCCCGCAGGACACCACGGGTCGGTGACCTCGAGACGGCCACGGCTGTTGCCGGGTGTGAATCCTAAGGAAATGCGACTCAGGTGGCTGCAACCGGGTCAGGGTCGATGCCCGCACGCCGTCCGGGCCCGTCGACACCGCCGGCCAGATCGTGTGTTGGGCGTCAGCGTCGACTCGACCTTCATGGAGGGCGCCACTCCCCTGCTCGTCGGTGAACGGTCCCGGTTGGAATGCTCAGAGTCCGCCGACGGGCCGGGGTTTCGTGTTCGGTGGGGTGGATCAGTGGCGATGTTCGCTGGGGCCCTCGAGTGCCTTTCGGGTGTGGATCTTGACGGCCTGGTTGGCCGCTATCCAACCGGCTACGACGGTGACGGCCACGGCGATCAGGAGTAGGACGAGGACCTCGGTGGGGAGGTCTTGCTTGGTTATTTGGCTTTGGAGAGCAAGCCCTGCTCCGGCTCCGGCGCAGGCCGTGCAGGTTCCGAGGAGGACTGTGCGGAGACGCAGTGCGGCGACCTGGCGGCCGGTCGATTTCGCCGCGATGCTCTGTCGTACGTGGCCGTTTAGTAGTCGGAGGCTGAGGTAAGTCGGGACGAGGAGACCCACGGCCACCGACGGCCAGGAGTACTGCGAGGTAGGCGATCAAAGTGTTTCCCTCTCGGATTGTTCAGCGGGTGCGGGGCGGAGGTTACCTTCACGGTGAGGAAGGTTTCGCCGTTGTTGTACTGCGCGCAGAGTTCGGCGTTCTTCTCGTAGAGTGCCTGGTCAAGGAGTTGGGTGAATGTCCGTGGGGCGTTGAGGTTGTCCTTGAGGTAGTCGACGGCGTTGAGGGGACTCCTCAAGGATCGACAGGGTGGTGGTGACGCTGCGGGTATTGGTCTCGACGTTGCGTCCGGTGCCGACGGGTCGGCCGATCTTCTTGCTGTCGGTTTCGCCTGGGCGCCACTCCCCTGTTCGTCGGCGGCGGTTGCTCGTCGAAGCGGCCCACCACTACGCCGATCCCGATGAGCCTGGTGGTTGTCTGGTGATCAATGCTGGGAGCACTGTCATGGATTCGGCCGTCGCATCCGTGCTTCGGGATCAACGCAACGCAAACGTCGCGCGTCTCGAAGACCGCCTCCGATCCGGTGATGAGTTGGGGGAGCTTCCCGGCGATGCGGATCCGCGAGCCGCGGCCGAGTTCCTCGCCGCGACTATCCAGGGCATGTCCACCCGCGCCCGGGACGGCGCGACCGTCGCCGAGCTGACCGCCGCGGCGGCGCTCGCGGCGAGAGCACTCGACATCGACATCCGCGGGCAGACGACGGCGCCGACTTACCGCTAACCGCCCAGTGCCAATACCCTGGAGCTCATCCAGATTTGTGTGATCTGGAGCCGTCCTTAAGTGTGATTACCGACCGGTCAACCTCTCCAATCCATTTGTAGCCCAGCACGCTCCGACATTGGTGAACACCCCGGCCCCGGCCACCGGAAATGACGAGCAGCACGAGGCGGGCGCTGACGCCGGCGCGATTATGGATTCGTCGTGGCCGCTGGACGCTGGGACCATCGGTCTATGAGCGGACGGACAGTGGGTGGGGCGCGGTGATCTTCATCGGGCTCGCGGTCGTCGCCTTCGTCGTCGCCTCGGCCGGATCGGCGCACCCCGAGCGGAAGTGGGGCCCACCCACTTATTGGATCGCGTCGGCCGTCAGCGGCGTCCTCTTCGCTCTCGCCATGCCCACATTCAAGATTGCGATCGCCGTCGCGGTCTTCACCTGGGTCGTCTCGTGGTTCTACGCGTGGTGGTGGACACCGCTCGCTTCCCGGAAGGGGCCTGACGGGCGCCGCAAGCCAGGTTTCGCCGACCGCGACTTCTACTGGCCGCCCCGCCGCCGCGGTACCCCTCCTCCGCGGATCAACCGATACTCCAAGCCGCACTACCAGTCCCGCGAATCCGCGGAGCGGGACCAGTAGGCGGCGGGGTGGTGGACGGCACGGGCACAGGTTGGCCGGCGGATCGTCCTCGCGAGGAACGAGCAGCCGGACGCCTGCCAGAACAGGACCGGACTGTCCACCACGGCGGGCCTCCATCACCACATCAACATGACTAGAAGTCGACCGGTGGTGCGGCTCGAAATTCCAGGGCGGTTCGTTCATCCGATACCGGGCCCACGCTCTGGAGTTCGAGACCGGTATCGGCTGCCAGAGCGGTCAGTTCGTCGACAGTTCGTTCCTGGCCGCCGAAGCACATCAGCATGAACAGGTTGATCGCGGTGCTCGTACTCGGTCCGCGCAGCGGCTCAATGATCACCACCGTTCCGTTCGGTCCCGCGGCCCGGCCGCATCCAGCCAGGATCTCGCGGGCGTGGTCGTCGTCCCAGTCGTGCAGGATGTCGCACAGAAGGTAGGCGTCGGGGCCCGTAGGCAGCGGATCGAAGAAGCTACCCGGAACGGCGCTGGCCCGATCGCCAAGACCAGCTGCCGCGAACCGGTCGGCAGCTGCGGTAGCCGTCGGTGCAAGGTCCAGCACCTGGCCACGGATGCCAGGGCGGGCTCGCAGGATGGCGGCGAGCAGGTTCCCGTCACCGCCGCCGACGTCGAGGACCCGGGCGAAGCGGCTCCAGTCGAAACGTTCGGCGATCTGCGCCGCCTGCTCCTGGAACCGCCAGTTCATCTGGGCGTCGAACGAGCGCCGCAACTGCGGATGGGCGTCGAGATCCGCCCAGAAGTCGCGCCCGTACCGTCGCACGTAGGCGGGGGCACCGGTGGTGATCGTGCCGAGTAGTTCAACGAAGGCGAGGTCGGCTCGTCCGCCAGCACAGTTGAGGTCGAGCAGGGGTTTGATCCCCTCCGGAGCGTCTTCGCCCATCTGCGCACCGAGCTTCGTCGGCCTGTAGCGTCCGGAATCCGCATCGAAGTCGAAGACACCAACCGCGACCAAGTGATCAAGCAAGCACCGCAGTGGCGACGCAGAAGTCCCAGTCTCAGCAGCGAGCTGCTCGGCCGTTGCGCCTGCACTGCCGGCGCGCTCTACCAAGCTGAGAGTTGCGGCCACCCGGATGGCCATCGGGGTGGCCAGATCGGCCATTGCTCGGATCGACTGTGCTGCAACTGAAACGTCCATCGCCCGAACCTATCGATGAGCACTAGCGAGAATCACGTCCTTTTGGCGGGTCGACAGGAGCCCTCATTCGCAGTAGCCGATCGTGTGGTCCCGGGCGCCAGCGCAGACGGTGCTCCTCAGCCTGCCTGGGTGTCGGCCATCTCGGTGTAGGAGTCGAACAGCGGCGGCCAGTCCGCGCACGGTGTGAGGGTCGCCGGGTCGAGGCGGCCCTGGATGACCGCCAGCCGAACTCCGATGTGGTCGCCGCCAGCGACGGCGAGCCAGCCCGCGCAGGCCTGCTCCGAGCCCTCGCGTGTCTTGTGGCACGCGAACATCGGCGCCGACAGCGGTGCCTCGCAGCCGGGCCCACCCGATGTGTCAGCGAGGGCGTCGAATCTCTCACTGGTGAACTTGCCCGCCGCAACGTCGCGCCGCCACGGGCACTCGACACAGGGGCGCCGTCGATGCGGCAACTGAACTCGCGGCTCCCGGGCAGGGTCGCCGGTCGAATCAGTGTCGTCGTGAGCGGCCATCGGGTTCGTCTCCCAGTTCGGCTTCGGTCAGCGCGGCGCACCCTGGTGCACCGGTGTCACCCCGGTTCACCAGAGTGCCCTGCCGATCGTCCCGCCTCGGCGCTCACGTGCACCTCGGTCTACAGACAACCCCGTCGCGGCGGCCGGTGAGACGTCGCCGCAGCGAGCGGCGAGATCCGCTACGCAAAGCGGGCATTGACCGTCGCCGCCACCTCCGCGTACGCGACCTTCGTAGCAGGCTGCAGCTGCGCGAAGTCGAACGCCGCCCCGGCAGCGAGGTGCGCGTCGTGCGGGATCCGTCGCACCGCGCGGGTGCGACGCTTCAACTCGGCGTGGATCTTGTCGATGTCGACCGAAGACGACTCGGACACCCCGTTGATGACCGACACCGCATCCCCCAACAGATCCGGTGCCCCATCTCGGAGAGTTCGTCGAACGTCTCCAGGAGTGCATAGAAGCCGTCGACCTGCGCCGGCGTGACCACCACCAGTTGCGTCGCCCGGGCGAACACCGCCGACGCGGCAGCGGAGATTGCGCTGGTCCCGCAGTCCGCGACGATGACCCGGTAGTCCGCCGTGAGGAAGTCGAGGACCTCGTCGTACACCGAGCCGTCGAACTGAAGGTCCCGGTGCCGGGACGACCACATCCCATCCAGCCCGAGGTCGTTGGACAGCAGGAACGGCCGCAGCGCCGCGTAGCTATTGATCTGATCAGTACGTCCGGCCAGCTCGTGCAGCGACCGGGCGGACTGATCGGCCGGGAACTTCAGCCGCAGGGTTCCCTTGTCGGGGATGGAGTCGACGACGACCACGCGGTCACGCCCAGTGCCAGCGAGGACCGAACCGAGCGCGACGGAGGTGGTGGTCTTCCCGGCGCCACCCTTGCCGCCGATCACAGCGATGTACTCGGGCCGGCGGGTGCCGCGGAGCGCCGAGATCGTGGTGCCCATCTGCGCAGCCAGATCCGGGCCGCGGTCAACGAGGCCGCGAAGCCAACTACGGGCCGGCACCTCGAGCGCCTCGTGGAGGTCGATGTCTGTAGTGCTCATCGGTGCTGCTCCTTGCTGCGCTGGGCGCCGAGCAAATCGCGGCGCCACTGCTCGTGAATCTTTCCAGTGCGGTGGTCGGTAAACCCAGGGGCCGCCAACGGCATCCACCCGGACAGCCTGGATGCGGCCTGCGCCCCCACCCAATCCGTCAACGCCGACCACCCCTGCAGGTTCGTGGTGAGGACCACGGTGACCGGGTGCGGGGCACGGGCAACCGAGTCGGCCAATGCCTTCCACGCGAGCATCCGTTCGTCGGGGCGACGCATCGACACTCCGACGTCGTCGATGCCCAGAACCTCGATCCCCGTGATGCGGGCGGTGATCGCGGAGGTGAGCTCCCACGGAGGGACGTCCGCGGCGAGGACCGTGTCTTCGCTGCCGACGAGGGTGCGGCGGCCCGGCGCGAGGGCATTGACGACGGCGAACAGGGTGCGGGTCTTGCCGATTCCGGTGGGACCGATCAGCGCAACACCGCCGCGGTGCGCACTATCGGGTGCCGCCGCAATGTGGCTGTCAACGAGGGCCGTGCACACGCGGGCCGTCGTCGCGGAGCCGAGCTCGTCAATCCGGGCGTGCTCGTAGCCGGCGACCGCATCGAACGCGCGGACCGTGTCGGCCCACGCGGCTCGATCACGCTCGCGAACCGAAGCAGTTCGCGCCGATACCGGGTCGACCCCAGCCGCGGCCGCATGGACCGGACAGCGCACATGCGCCCGCCACCCCTCCGGCCGACCGGGCAGACGCAGCGGCCGCGGCACCAGTGCACCGCAATCGCGGCACGGGACATCGACCGTGGTCACCCGGCCGAGGACCGCGGCGACGCTGACGGGGATGGGATTGCTCACGCGAGGCCCTCCAGTTTGGTCAGATCGACATGGGCGCGGCCCCCCGACGCCGCGATGTTCGTGGCCGCGACCCCGGTCGCCGCGGCCGCGGTGCGGGACGTGCGCATCGCCAACAAGGCACGCGAAACCACATCCGGACCTGAGAAATCGGCGTCCCTGATGTGGAAGCGGGCGTTGCCCTCGTCGAACCACCACCGCAGGAGCGCGTCGATGTCGCCGACAGACACGGGATCGATCCCGTCACCCACGAGAGCCCGGTGGAGATTGCGACCGGTCCGGGCATACGACGGGTGCGCCCCTCCCCCCGCGCTCGCTCTGATACCGCATCCAGGTGCCGCCGAGCTTCCGGAGCTGCTCCGCCAGCTCAAGATCGGCGACCTCCGAGATCGACCAGCCCTGCCCATCCGCATGCCAGTCACCGAGCATCTTCTCGAACGCGACCCGCGACGGCGGCTGCAAGATGGTGCGCTGCCAGTGCGGCCGCGCACGCAGGCACCACACGATGACGGCAACGGCCTTTTCCAGGTCGTCACCGACGCTGCCCGCAGCCTCGAGGAGGCCACGCCGCCACGTGTAGGTCACCCGGGCATGGTGGTGTTCGGCGATCGCGGCGCGCACCTGTTCGACGGCGCCGTCGAGTCCCGCCACGAGATACCCACGGCCACCGGCAGGCAGTTGCCATGTGGTGCTCGGCGATCACCTGATCCAGTTCTCCCCGACGGCTACGCCCCGGGTTCTTGGTCGGGCCGGCGCACCACGCGAGCGCCGCCAGAAGTCGGTCGGACAGCGCTCGGACCACCCCCACTCGAGGGCGTCGACCGCTGCCGGGTAGTTCACCGCGACAGCGTCGAGCCAGACCTCCGGATGGGCGGGACGGTGCTTCGGGTTCGCCGACAACAGAGACCTCAGCCGCTCGTGCTACTCCGTGTTGAGAGGCGCAGCCGCGGCGGGCTGGTCTCCGGCAGAGGTGATCCGAGGGTCGGACAGGACCGCGCGGGTAACAGCCTCCGCGAACGACGGCAGCGCCGCGGCGACCGCGTCAGCGACGACGGCCGCCAGCGCGGTGTCCAAAGGAGCGCGGGTGGGCATCAGCGGGCCTTTCGATCGAACATGTCGTCGTGGTGCCGAGGAACGTACGTCGACGGTTCTCCACCTCCCCGCGACTGCGGCAGTTCCATGAACTGTGATGAATGAGGTCACGAACTCGAAAAGAGTTCGTGACCTCATTTTCGTGACGGGCATACTCAGGTATTCGCGCCTGTGAGTTCGCGGATTGCCATTGCGAGTGGTTTCCATGAGTGCTCAGGCAGGTCGTGCCCGACTTCGGGGAGGATGAGCTTGCGTGAGCCGGGAATCCTGGCCGTGATGGCATGTGCGGCTTTGGGTTTGATCAGAGGATCGTCCTCGCCGTGCACCACCAGGGTGGGCTGCGTGATCGCGGTGATCGGTGGTCCGCTCCACTGAGCGCCGATCTGTCGGCTCTGTGCCTCCTGGTCGTGAACCCCGGGGTCGGGATTGCTCTCCAATCGTGCTCGCATTGCGGCCTCGTCGAACTCGCGGCGCGGGGACGCCAGCAGCCGTGCTACCGCGAGGCCGGCCTCGATCGCGCCCTCTCTGGTATCGGGAAACTTGAGGCGCGCAAACTTCGAGAGCGTGCGCAAACGGATGTAGCGGAATGTGCGCAACCCGGTGACGTCGCCCGGGATGGCCGCGACCGACGTGAGAGAACGCACTCGGTCGGGATGCCGAAGGGCGACGCGTTGCGCGAGTGCGCCACCGAGCGAGACTCCGAGCACGTGCGCCGAGCTCCAGCCGAGTTCGTCGATCACCGCAATTGCGTCGTCGGCCATGTCTTCGGCGGTGTAAGCCTCACCGCGTTTGGCCAGCAGCGCGGCGATCGGGTTTCGTACGGCCGTCGGCGGCAGGTGAGTCGACTCTCCGCCGTCACGCTGGTCGTACCGCACGACTGCGAAACCGTGTTCGGCCAGTTGCTCACAGAACCCGTCGGGAACTGCGTGGCGATTGACGCCCAGCCCGGTGGCGATCAGTAGCGGTTCTCCGCCGAGTTCCGGCCGGAATTGATCGAACGCGAGACGTACCGATCCGTTCTGTGCCCATCGCCGCGGTCCCCATGCATTGGCGAGTGCCATTTTGAACCTCCCTTAATTGTGTTCACTGAACGCAGTTTTAGTATAGGTCACGACAGACAGCAACGAATGGAGAGTGGCGTCGAGTGACACAGTCCGGAATGGAGCAACCGCACACGACAGTGTGGGAACGCTCGTACGGCAAACGCGGTCCGGTGCCGGCCCGTAGTCGCAACGATGTCGCCGACGCTGCGATCGAACTTGCAAACGAGGGGGGATTGTCCGCTGTCTCCACCCGCCGGATCGCGCAGAAACTCGGGGTGAGTCAGTCGGCTCTGTACCGCTATGTGGCGGGGCACGACGAAGTGTTCGACCTCATCGTGGATGCTGCTGCTGGCGAGATCGACCTCGATGTTGCGCTGCGCGGCGAGGCGATCGACGACCTCACCGCCCTCGCGGTTCGCGCGAAGGGCGTTCACGTGAGATACCCGTGGCTGCTTGATATTCCGGTCGAGGCGATGCGCGTCGGGCCTCGCGGAATCGACTTTCTCGAGTATGCGCTGCGCGCTATGGCGGCGGTCGACGTGCCGGGGGCCGTGAAACTGCAGGCGATCGCCGTTCTGAACACGCTTGTCCAGCAGTTCGCTCGCGTCGAGGTCGGTGAGGGAACGGCGGGCCCGGAGCGCCGAATTTCTCAGGTGGTGTACCTACACAAGACCGCCGAGGATGGGAATCATCCTTATCTGGCGGCTGTGCTCGATATTTCGAATCCCGACGCCGACCAGTCTGGAGGTATGTTCGAGCCTGTGCTGCGCCGAGTCCTCGGCGGTATCCTGACGCCGGAGTGACCGCGATGTGGTGGTGTGGTCTCCGATACCACGGTCGAAGCCCAAGCGGACCGTCCTCGTTGAGGATTGAGCGGCCGGTGTGGCCTCTGATCCAGGTGGGCCGCGTTTGATGCTGATGGCGGGACGCTACTGTCCGTCATGATCAATGACATGCGCGTGTCGTCGATGGTGGGAAACGGGAGCAATGCCCTGGAAATCGTCGGGAAATCCTCTGGGTCGAGAACGCGGATTCCCTGCGTGACCAGGCAACGCGAACCGCACGACTGGCTTCCGGCTCGGGTCTTGTCGTCCTCCATACATCTCTCAAGTCAAGCCGCCGGCCAACAAGCCCGTCCGTCACGCGCCCGCCCGTGGATCAGGTTCGGCGGCACACCAGCATGTGGTTTCCGCCCTTCTGGAATTCGTAGTCGACCTTGACGACTCGGCCGGCAATATTGCGGTCCCGCAGGTCGGCGAGCAGCTCGTCGAGTCGCGGGTAGGGCGCCGACGATCCCACTGCCACCAGCGGAAAGATTCGCAGCTCGTCGCGGGCGACGCGCATCAGCTCACCGATCGCGCTGACATGGAAGGTGTGATCGAGTACGTCGGAGTAGCTGAATAGCAGGTGGGAGCTGAGCACCAGGTCAAAACTGGCATCTGCGAACGGCAGCAAAGGCAGCCGCCCCGCGACATAGCGGTCCGGGTGGCGGCGAATGTGGGTAGCGAACTGCTCGGCGGCTTGTTGCCGGGTGCGCTGATGTTCGTCGGGATCGGCGAAGAACGTCCACTCGTACTGCTCCGAATGCGCGCGCACATAGCGGTTCCCGCGATCGGTCTCGGCAGCGGCGATGACGGCGAGGTCGGCGACTCCTGGCTCGAAATAGGCCACGTCGCAGGCGGTCACGTCGCCGCCGAGGTCGATAACCTCGCTGGTGAATCCGGCGGCACCGCCGGGGCAGTCCAGGATCCGCCGGGCCAGGTCACCGTCAGTGAGGTTGAACATGGCCCGGTATTCGTCGAGCGAGCGGGAACTGATCAACATCTCGCCGATACCGCTGGGGCGAACAGAATCGTCGTTGAAGGTCATGGGGTGGTCCTCTCGATACGAGGCCACCTCACCGCATCAACCGAGATGAATGCCCGTCACGCAGGTGAGAATCGTCGGCCGCACGAGAGGCGGCCGGAAAACACAGTTCAAGGCCGCTAGGAAGCCGGCCACCAGAGCTGCGCGAAGGTCATCACCAGCCCATTGAAGCACATCGATCGCCCGGTGGTGAGTAGTGAGTCGGGGCGCGGGGCCGTCCAGCGACCAGGTCCTCGAAAGCCGGCGACAGCCACGACCTGCATGGCCGTACAACCAGCAACGTCGTCGTCGGGCTCGGCCTGCCGAATTATCACGTCGGTCACGGCCCCAGTATCCAAACCCTGCTCGGCGGCCAATCCAAAACAGCGGGTGTTGCTGGAGTCCCTCCCCAAACGTCCCCGCCACGCTGGAACGCATCCAGATTTGTGTGATCTGGAGCCATCCTGAAGTGTGACTACCGCCTGGTCGACCTATCCAATCCGCATGCAGATCAGACCGACCCGCGATTGGTGAACACCCCCGCCCTCGGCGCTCACGCGCTGTGCAGCGGTTTCGGTGTCCCCCGTCCGATCCCCAGGTCGCGCGCCTGCAGGCCGGCGCGCACCCAGGCCGCGCCGACGTTGTCGGACACGACGGGCGCGACGCCGTCATGAAAGACGGCCCACTGTGGTCGTATCGGGGCATGACGCTCTTCCCGAAACCATCGCGGCGAATGTGGACTGGCGTCGTTGTTGCGGTTGTCGTAGTAGGAGCACTGGCTCTCTGGTTCGGCGGACCTCGGCTCTACCACTGGTACCTCGCACAAGCGGACGAGGAAGCCGCCGCGGAGCTGGCCGCAGACCTCGGCCTGCACCTGACAGAGGACGACACCGTCGTGTACGCCAAGTACTACGGTTCATTTCCCGACTCGTCCGCATATCTGGTCGTTGACTCGAACTCCAGTGCCCGCGCGAACGCCCTGCGTAGTGATGCTGGGCTGACGTCATGTGGCCCCGCCACGGCCAGCGATCTGGGCCGGCCGTCGTCGGAATACAGTCCCGAACCTTCGGTGACCTGGGTCCATTGCGAGTCGCTACTGCCCGCGCGGGGAGTGCTATCCGCGGTATGGGATCCAGCGGTGGACGAGGGTCGGCGTATCTACATCTGGGCAAGCCAGATGTGATTCAACGGTCCTGCCCACAGCGGAGACGGGAAGGAGGACCCGAGGAATGAGCGGCCGCCCGGCGTAGGCACTTATACCGTCCGTCTCATGGGGTGGCTATTGCTTGTTGCGTCTGGGGCCGTGGCGATGGTGGCGGGGGTGGTCTTGCCGCACCGCGATCGTCTCGGGCCGGCACCAGGATTTCCCTGGTTCTGGGTGGTGTTCCCCTCCACGTGCATTGCCATCGCTGCTGCGGTGAGTGTCTTCGCTTGGCCCCAAGCGGTTACCGGCTGGGGGAGCTACTGGTGGGATCCGCCCAGCCTGAGCTCACCCACACTGCAATTCCTGTCGAACGAGCAGTACCGGCACCTCGTGACATTGCGCCGGTTGCAGGGGGCGCTACCTGTGGTGTCCCTCGTGGGCATCGGATTGTGCGTGTGGGCCTGGCGTCGACGACGGATATGACGGATATGAAGACCTCGTGCCTCGCCCGGCTTACCTTCCACTGTCATCTGCCCACCCTCACCTCCGAAGGCCTGGGCATGGGCCCGCTCGTGTGCGTCGGCATGAAGAAGTTCCCCCTCGTGCTCCCCCACGACGAGCACGAGGGCCAGCGGGGTCGATGATGTTGGAACGAGTAGAGGGGATCCCGAGCATGCGTTTCGAAGACGAGTACTTCTCGCGAACGAATCGGTACTCGCTGGGTATCGACACTGCCTCCGGGAGGCCTTATCTCTCCATCCCTGTAAGCAACGGGCTCGTGGACTACGAAGAGCACTACGAGCTCGACAACGACAAGTACCGGAATCTCCTTGCCGATGAATCGTTGGCGATCCAGTTCGCCGAAGCATGCCGACGGCGCGAACACGACGATCTCCTGATCCAGAAGCCCGGCAACAATCGCGGAACCCCCGGATAGCGCCAACCCGTTTCCAACCGCAGCCCACACCGGCGGCGAGAGGTTCCCCCGCGCGCTCACACCGGCGTCGAGACGGATGGGCTGGGTATCGGGCTCGAGACGCGTGACCGCGCCAGCGAACGCCGCGCGGCCGGTAGCGTTTCCACGCGTGAGCTACGACATCGTTGCCTTCGACCCATCCGCCACGACGGACAGCGACTTCTTGGGCTGGTACGACCTGCAGTGCGAATGGACCGAGGACCACGACTACCGCGACGTCGCGGTGACCACACCGGAGCTTCGGGCGTTCTTCCGCGCACTCAGCGAGGTCTTCCCGCCGCTCGCCTATATCGACGATGCCACCTACGAGCAGCTCGCCGCCGACTCGAACTTCCAGGGAGGCCTCACCAGCCACAGCATCGGAGCGACGATGATCTACGCCTGCTTCAGCTGGGCGGTGGCCGACCGCGCCCGGGAAGTGTTCTGCGACCTCGCCGCCCAGCACAAGGTCGCCGTCGCGCTGGTCAGCGACTCTCCGGCCCCGCAGATCATCCGCCCGCAGTAGCTCGTTCACGTCGCTGCGAACCGCGAGCCAAGCGCGCCGGGAACGGTGGTGGCGCCGAGAAGGGCGCCCACGCGCCCGGCCTGCTGAAGCCCGCCCCGGCACCCCGAAGCCCGAGGGACCCGAGTCGACGACCAAGATCGACAAGACGGATACCCGGCGGCGACAGGACAGGCGGAGACACGATGATGTTCTGGTGGATCGCTGTGACGGTGGCGTGCTTCGGGATCGACGGGCTCTTGCAACAGCGCGACCATCCAGCGATCCATCGGCGAACGAAAATCGCCTACATCGTCAACTGGTGCCTGTGGACCGCTGTCGGGGTGATCGCCGCCGCCGTCTGGTTGAACCCCGGAATCGCGGCAACACTCGTCTTCTTCAGCGTGGTGACATGGATAAAGACCCGCCACGACCACATCTGGTCCTACGAGCGCCGATTCGACGAACTGTACTGACTCCCAAGCCCACTCATCCCGCGTTTTCTGGGGTGTTGACGAYGGTCGAAAATCAGGCCAGAAACGACGGTTGAAAACCAGGCCACCCAACCACGATCGGATGGGTGATCTCCATGGAAGATTGGGCCTTGATTCGGCACCTTCATTGCAGCGAGGGGTTGTCGCAGCGTGCCATCGCGAAA
>NZ_JBFRDL010000065.1:0-20573 GCF_052113525.1 Rhodococcus sp. TAF43 | reverse complement strand
GATCAGGCGGGGACGATGAGTCCGGCGGTCTGGGTGCGGGCGGCGGCGAAGCGGGTGGCGACGTCGTTCCAGTTGACGATGTTCCAGAAGGCGTTGACGTAGTCGCCCTTGACGTTCTGGTAGTCGAGGTAGAAGGCGTGTTCCCACATGTCGAGCATGAGCAGGGGGGTCAGGCCGATGGAGATGTTGCCCTGCTGGTCGTAGAGCTGGACGATGATCAKGCGCTGGCCGATGGAGTCCCAGGCGAGGATGGACCAGCCGGAGCCCTGGATGGCGTTGGCGTTGGCGGAGAAGTGGCTGCGGAAGGCGTCGAAGCTGCCGAACTGGTCGTCGATGGCTGCGGCGAGTTCGCCTTCGGGCTTGTCGCCGCCGTCCGGGCTCAGGTTGTTCCAGAACACGCTGTGGTTGGTGTGGCCGCCGAGGTGGAAGGCGAGGTTCTTCTCGTGCAGGTTGACCACGGGGGCGAGGGCGTCGGCCTCGCGGAGCTCGGCGAGCTTGTCGAGGGCGGTGTTGGCGCCGGCGACGTAGGCGGCGTGGTGCTTGTCGTGGTGCAGCTCCATGATCTTGCCGGAGATGTGCGGCTCGAGGGCGGCGTAGTCGTAGGGGAGATCGGGCAGCGTGTAGACAGACACGAGAATCCCTTCTTCGCGGGCGTGGCGCCCTGACGTGTGTGTTCGTTGAATCGTGCTCGGGGATAACCCAATCTCATTGGTACACCCTGCGCAAGCCGCGTGCTGAGGTGGGAATAACCGTACAAAAAAGTTCGGCGACCCTGAAATCGGGCGTCGAATGCGCCCGTCGGACATTGCGGGCGGGGCCGGTAATTGGAACAGGCGGTGAACGGAACCTTAGGATCAGGCGATGCCATCCGACATGCCCGCTGCAGCTTCGCGGCCAGAGGTGGCACCTCGCGTCGACCTGACCGGCGCCGACCTGCTGCGCACCATCGCTGTGCTCGCCGTCGTCTACTCGCACATCTCCTTCTATCTGATCGACGATCTCGGGTCCGGTTGGTGGATGATCGACATCGTCTACGAGGTGTTCGTGGACGGGTTGAACCTCAACCAGCACCTGTCGTTCGTCGGCGTCGCCATCTTCATGACCCTGACCGGCGCGCTCATCACCCGATCCGCGATCCGGCACAGTCCCGCGCGATTCCTACTCGACCGGGTGGGCCGCCTGCTGCCTGCGTTCTGGATCGCGATCGCCGCCGCCGTGCTGCTCGTCAAACTGGGCGTCAACGGCATGTTCAGCGGGCAGCCGGGGCTCTCGAACGGCGAGGCCGCGCTCAGCTTCGTGCTCGGCGGGTTCTTCCTCAAACCCGAGGTCGCAGTGCTCGGTGTCACGTGGACACTGGTCGTTCAGGTGCTGTTCTACGTGTACTGCGTTGCCGCGCGGCCCATCCTGCGCACCCGGCCGATCGTGGTGCCGCTGCTCGGCGCGGCGATCTGCGCGCTGATCCTGCTCTACAACCTCTACGTTCCCCAGCCGTACACCGTGCCGATGCTGTCCAAGGTCGCCGCGACGTTGCCGACGATATTCCTCGGCCAGCTCATCTATCTGTGGTGGGCGCGCCTCGCCGACTGGCGCTGGGTGATCGTCGGTGTGCTCGCGCAGATCGAGGTGGTCCGGCTCGCTACCGAGATCCGCGTGTACTGGGCCGGGGACCGCTACCTGTGGACCATCGCCGTCGTCACCGCATGCGTGGTGCTCCTCGGTCGCTACCGGGGACGCCCGACGCGGTGGTCGGTGATCCGGTGGACCGCCACCCGCAGCTACGCGATCTACCTCGTCCACACGCTGATCCTGTACCGCGTCTACGAGAACGCCGTGGGCCCGCTCGGCCGCACCGGCGCCGTCATCGCGTTCCTCGTCGTCACCGCCCTGGTCTCGGAGGTGCTGTACCGGTGGGTGGAGGTGCCGGCCGCGCGCTGGCTGTCGTCCCGCACCAGCCGGATCGGCAGGAAGGCGACACCGTCCGAGCCACCCAAACCCCCCGAGCCCCCCGAACCCACCGGGGCGCCGGAGCAACCGGTGGACGCGTCGGACCACGCGTAGCATCGACGTATGTCTTGGTTCGATGACATCGTCGCCCGTGCCGGCGCGAAATCCGTGATGGTCACGCCGGATCAGGCCCTGCCGGGCCGCGCGACCCCGATGCCGGTGCCCGACGCCCACTTCGTCAACGGGCACCCGCTGCAGCCGCCCTTTCCCGACGGCATGGAGACCGCCGTCGTCGGCATGGGCTGCTTCTGGGGCGCGGAGAAGGAATTCTGGCAGCTCGACGGCGTGTACTCCACCGCCGTCGGATATGCCGGTGGCTACACGCCCAACCCCACGTACGAAGAGGTGTGCTCGGGACGAACCGGGCACACCGAGGTGGTGTCGGTGGTGTTCGACCCGAAGGTGATCTCGTACGAGGCAGTGCTCAAGCAGTTCTGGGAGAACCACGATCCGACGCAGGGTATGCGTCAGGGCAACGACCACGGCACCCAGTACCGCTCGGTGATCTATACCGGATCCGACGCGCAGGCCGCGACGGCCCGGGCCACCGCCGAGGCCTACGGCAAGCGTCTCGCCGACGCCGGCTACGGGGCTGTCACAACCGAGATCGCGCCGCTCGACACGTTCTACTACGCCGAGGACTACCACCAGCAGTACCTCGCGAAGAACCCCGGCGGCTACTGCCCCGTTCACGCGACGGGCGTCAGCTGCCCGGTCGGTCTCGGCGCCTGAGTCTCACTTCGGGTCGGGTCACCCGGGGATCTGCAGCGGTCCGACGGGCACGTCGGCACCCCACCGGGCCGCGCACGCGCGGCGGTACGGGCCGTCGAAGACGTGCAACAGGACGAACCGGGTCACCGGACCCACTTGGTGATGGAGCAGGTCGACCCGCTGCGGATCGAGGCTGTCGCCCAGCCAGTGTCCCTCGATCCCCAACTCCCACTTCGATTTCGGTGCGATGTTCTCGGTCTGGTCCCAGTGGTCCCACTGGGCCTGGGTCAGTGTGCGAGTGGCCAGGGGCATCGCCTCGTCCTCCTCGCGGCGCAGGTGCGGGAGCAGTGTGTCTTCGAGGCCGGCCAGTGCGTCGGCGAACTGTCCTTCCGCAGTGGGGGATTCGTCGTCGTGGAACAGTGCGGCCGCCGCCTCGAGTCGGTCGATCTCGGGACCGATCCGGGCGTGGTCGGCGTCCATCCGCTCCAGCACCGGTGCGGCGTCCGGGTCGGCCCGGCGGATCAGCGGCCACAACCCGCGGTCCTCGGCGCTGTGGTGGGCATGGAGGAACTCCATCATCCAGCGCGTGTGGTCGGCCAGCGCGCAACGCTGCCGGGTTTCGATCCGGCCGATCTCGAGGACGTCGTTCGTGCGGGAGAGGTCGCGGCGAAGGGCATCGTGCACCACCCCCATCATCGTGGTATCTGCAGGGGTAGAAGCAGTTTCGTTGGATCTTCCGTTCATGACGGGCTCCCGGTGTCGCAGTATCGGTTTCGGCCGCGACCCAATTCCAGGCTAGGACCCGAGCCCGATCGACACAAGACCACGGGACGCGCCGACGCCGGTACGCGCCGGCCCGTCCCGTGAGAGATCAGGCCGCGGGCAGCGGTTCCGGGTCACGCTCGTTCGACGCGGACTCGGCCGCGACCTGGGCCGTGATGGACTTGCGGTGGCGGTGCAGCGTCATCACGATGATGATCGCGATGAGCGACGACGCGCCCGAGATCAGGTATGCGACACCCATGCTGCCGTCGCTGTAGAAGCCGTAGCCGTCGATCACCGTGGCGATGTTGGAGTTCAGTACCGCGAATGCGATGACCGGCATGATCGACGCGACCAGCGTCTGCGACGCCTGGACCATGCTCGCCATCGAAGCCTGCACGGACGGCGGGACCGACGCGATGACGAGGTTCGGGATCGACGCCGTCGTCGCGCCCATGCCGAGGCCGAACAGCAGGATGCCGAACAGCACCTCGACCTTGCCGCCGTGCCAGAAGGCGGTGACCAGCGATCCGAGCATCATCAGGGCTGCGCCACCGGCCAGCGTCAGGGTCGGGAACTTGGTCCTCAGCATGCGGCCGACGAGCACGCCGCCGATGACGCTGCCGACACCCATGGGGATCTGGATCAGCCCGACGCCCTTGGCGTCCACGCCGAATCCGTAGCCGAGGCCCAGTACCGCCGGGGTCATGCACATGATCGGAATGAGCGTGGCGTACAGCGAGATCGTGCCGTAGGCGAATCCGGCCGACAGGCAGATCCGGAACATCGGACCATGACGGAAGAAGCGCAGGTCGACCAGCGGATCGGTGGTGCGAAGAGCGAGCGGTACCCAGATCGCGATGAGGGCGAGGCCGCCGATGATCAGCAGCAGGGGACCGCCGTCCGTCCATCCCCAGCTGGGGCCGAAGCTGATGCCGCCGAGGATCGCGGCCAGGCCGCCGCCGAGCAGGGCGGCGCCGACAACGTCGAGCCGGGCCGAGTTGCGGACCGGCGACTCCGCCGTGGTGAGGACGACGAGTGGGATCATCACCACGAGCGTGACCAGGAGGAACCAGAAGATCGACCGGAAGCCCCACGCGTCGACGAGCAGGCCGGTGATGAACGGCGCCGGGATCGTCATCAGGCCCATGCCGCCTGCGGCGAGGCTGACCGCGAGGGCCAGTGTCTTCGGCGGGAAGACGTCGCGCATGAGCGAGAAGCCCAGGAACATGCAGGCGATGATCACGCCGAACAGGGCGCGGCCGAGCACGAGGATCAGGAAGCTGGGGGCGACCGCGGAGATCAGGGCGCCGACGGCCGCGATGGCCATGCACGCCAGGAACACCTTGCGCTTGCCGTGGATGTCGGCGAGCTTGCCGGCGAGGGGGCATGCCACGGCGGCGGCAAGCAGGTAAGCGGTGGTCACCCACGCGATCTGATCGGTCTTGAAGTGCTCGCCGATGGGCATCATCGCGACCGAGGCCATCGTGGAGCTGATGGAGACGATTTCGAGGACGACTGCGATCGAGATCAGCGACAGGATGAGGCGCGGGGTCCAACCGCCTTCGGATACGGCGCGCGGCTCGGTGGCTGCGGTGCCGAGAGTTCCTGACATGTAACGCCTTTCTGGGAATGTGGTCCGGGTCACGATGTGACGCCCATTACAGATGGCGCGGGACCGTTCACAGATAGCTGTCCCGTTGAACGGAACACGAATTTCGGCCGGGTGCCGGAAATGCGAAGTGCACACCGGGTTTCGCCAGGTGTGCACTTCGTGTCCGGTCATTGTCACCGCTAATCGTCTGCGGCCGTTGACATGTCCGCGCTGTGAAATTGTCTTGTCAAACGTTTGTTGTCGGTCAGTCCAGTTGGGGCATGACCTCGGAGGCGACCAGCTCGAGGTGGTCGAGATCGGCGAGGTCGAGCGTCTGCAGATAGATCCGCTGCGTCCCGGCCTCGCTGTAGTGTCCGATCTTGTCGACCAGCTCGGCCGGGGTACCCGCCAGACCGTTCTCCCGGAGCTCGTCCACCTCGCGCCCGATGCGGGCCGCGCGCCGCGCGATCTCGTCCTCGGTGCGCCCGCAGCACAGGACGAGTGCGTTGGAGTAGACGAGCTTGTCCGGGTCGCGGTCCACGGCCGCGCACGCCTCCCGGACCCGGTCGAACTGCGCCACAGTGTCCTCGATCGAGACGAACGGCAGGTTGAACTCGTCCGCGTAGCGGGCCGCCATCGCGGGGGTGCGGCGCTTGCCCATGCCGCCGATCACGATCGGCGGGCGCGGCGTCTGCACCGGCTTGGGCAGCGCGGGGGAGTCGGTGACCGGGAAGTGGGCGCCCTCGTGGGTGAAGGTCTGCCCCAGCGGCGTCTCCCACAGTCCGGTGATGACCGCGAGCGACTCCTCGAGCCGGTCGAAGCGCTCACCGAGCGGCGGGAACGGGATGCCGTACGCCCGGTGCTCCTCCTCGAACCAGCCGGCGCCGAGACCGAGCTCGATGCGCCCGCCGCTCATCGCGTCGACCTGGGCCACGGCGATCGCCAGCGGGCCCGGGTATCGGAACGTGGCCGACGTGACCAGCGTGCCGAGGCGGATCGTCGAGGTGTCCCGGGCGAGCCCGGCGAGCGTGATCCACGCGTCGGTGGGTCCGGGCAGGCCCTCGGCGTTCATCGCGAGGTAGTGGTCGGACCGGAAGAACGCCTCGTACCCGAACGCTTCGGCCGCCCTGGCGACCGCAAGAAGATCGTCGTACGTGGCGCCCTGCTGCGGTTCGGTGAAGATTCTCAGGTCCATGCCCCCACTGTGCCGGACGCGGGAATGTGACCTGCGCCGGAGGACGTGTCCGAAGGGAATGGAACCGATCCGCCCGATGCCGCGTCAGATCAAGTGTCGGGACGGGAGCGTCCCGACGAATGGGGGGGAGCCGGGCCGGAGTTCGGAACGAGGGATGGGGCACACATCCTGTCGGTGGGGGAACTCCGGCCCGTGCGGGCCCGTGCCGACCCCCTCGCACGCCACCCCGTTTCCATGCAAATCCACACAGGTTGTGGATTGCTGCTACGCCCGGCCGTGCACAGTTGTCAACGAATCATCCAGAGCATGCCTCTGACCTGTGGATGATGCCCTCCAAGTTTGTTCAGAACTGTGGATGAGCCTGTGGAAACTGTGGATAACTCGATAGTTCAAGTGCTGCAGATCACATTTTAGGACCCAATAGGCGACTCGAGGACTCTCGAGCGTCTCGGTCCGGTCACGAACTGCTCTGGCGCGTAACGAGAGATGGGCGGCCCGGGAACGTCGCTCGTGCCAGAATCGAGGTTGTGAGCATCCCGCACGTTCCCACCGTCGCCGTGAYGGATCTGCCGACCGAGCCCGCTGAGGCGATCGTGCTGTTGGACGTGCGCGAGGAGGACGAATGGGAGCTCGGCCACGCTCCCAGCGCGCAACACATCCCGCTGGTGGACGTGCCCGCTCGTATGGACGAGATCGACATCGACGCCGAGGTGTACGTCGTGTGCCGTCAGGGCGGGCGGTCGATCGTCGCCGTCGAGTACCTCAACAACCTCGGTTTCGACGCCTACAACGTCGCCGGCGGCATGGTCGCGTGGCAGAACGCGGGACTGCCGCTCACCGCCGACCACGACCCCGGTTCGGCGAAGATCTACTAGATGAGCGTCGTCCAGGTCTGCGCGCGCTGCGCATCCCGGTGGCCGGTGGCCGGCAGCCCGGCCCAGTGGTGCCCGCGGTGCGGCGGCGTCCTGCTCTCCCCGGTCGACACCGCCCGCCCCGCCCCGGCGGCAGGCCGAAACTTCCGCTGGGTCGCGCGTAGCCCGTACCCGCCGCTGGGGCGTCGTCGTCCCGCCCCACGCCGCCTCGGCCCGACGCCGCGATACAACCAGGTTCCGCGGTGGGGTCTGCTCGATCCACCGCCGCCCGAACCGGACGACCGTGCTCCGCGCACCGAAGTGGCCGCGGACCTCGCGCCCACCCTTCTCACCTGCACCGCGATCGTCTTCGCGCTCGCCGCGGTCTCCGAGGCCTTCCGGTACGCGCTGCTCGTGTTCAACCGGGTGCGACTGGTGGACCCGGTGACGCTCGCGGTGTCGGATGCGGCGGTGTGGGCGACGCAGGTATCCGCGCCCCTGGTCGCGCTGGCCGCTGCCGTCACCACCGTGTGCAGGCTCGTCGTCACGCGCCGCGACGTGTTCGCCGCCCGGAGACTCGCCGATCCGCGGACACCTCGATCGCTCGCCCTGGGCGTTCTCGTCCCGGTCGTCAACCTCGTGATGCCCGGGGTGTACCTCACCGAGATCGCCGGCGACGACCGCCGAACCCGCACCGTCGTGCGCATCTGGTGGACGACGTGGGCCACCAACGGTGTCCTGGTCGCGATCGGACTGCTCTGGCGCAACCAGGATTCGCTGCAGGCGCAGGCCGACAGCGTCGTGCTGGCCGCGATCACGGCCGCCGTCGGCGCCGCCACGGCCGTGCTGACGCTGTACGTGATCCGGTGTCTCGACGGCCTGGACCTGTTCGGTCGGCCGCGCCGCGTCACCCGGTGGGTCAACGCGCCGCAACCCGAGAAGGCAGAGGAGGCGATGGCCGGATGAGCCCGGATCGACGAGGTCCCCTCGTGGTCGCCCACCGCGGTGCCTCGGCCGAACGGCCCGAACACACCCTCGCGGCCTACGACCTGGCACTGCAGGAAGGTGCCGACGGACTCGAGTGCGACGTCCGGCTCACCCGCGACGGCCACCTCGYCTGCGTCCACGACCGTCGGATCGACCGGACCTCCACCGGTTCCGGCATCGTCAGCGAGATGACGCTGCAGTCGCTCGGCGAACACGACTACGGCGCCGGCGGCGAGCCCGCCGGACTGCTCACGCTCGCCGAGCTCATCACCTTGACCCTGGACTGGACGTCGCGCCCGACCAAACTGTTCATCGAGACCAAGCACCCCGTCCGCTACGGCGGTCTCGTCGAGAGCAAGGTCCTCGCCGAACTGGCCCGCTTCGGGCTGGCCGCGCCCGCGTCCGCCGACCACTCGCGCGCCGTCGTGATGTCGTTCGCGGCCAGCGCCGTGTGGCGGGTCCGGCGGGCGGCGCCACTGCTCCCGACCGTGCTGCTGGGCGACGCGTCCCGCTACCTCGGCGGCGGCGCCGCGACCACCGTCGGCGCCACCGCCGTCGGGCCGTCGATCCGGACACTGCGGGAGCATCCCGAGATCGTCGACAAGGCCGCCGCGGCCGGCCGCGCCACCTACTGCTGGACCGTCGACGACCCCGCCGATGTCGTGCTGTGCAAGGAGCTCGGGGTGAGCTGGGTGGCGACCAACCATCCGGGACGCACCAAGAAACTGCTGGGCGGCTGAGAGAATCCGCGCGTCCGTGTAGGTTTTGGCCTCGTGGGTAAGAAGAGCAAGAGAAACAGTGGTCCCAAGCCGGGCAGCGGTCGCGCCGAGAAGCTCGAGCAGCGTCGCCTCGCACGCGAGGCCGAGGTAACCGCGCCGACCCGGCCGTTCGAGGGCCTCGCCGCCGAATGCGACCTCGTCGCGCTGCGCGAGTTCGTGCCGTCCGCGCTCGCCGTGCTGCCCGTCACCGACGCCGGTAAGCCCGTGACCGCGGCGACCGTGCTGCCCGGTGCCGTGGCCGCGCTGGTCCGGGACGAGTCCGGCGACGCCGGCCGATACGTCGGGCTGCAGGTGCAGGCGCACACCGCCGACCCCGGCGCCGACCTCGGTGCCGCCGTGGCCTGGGCCCAGACGGCCGAGCCGGGAACCTCGCTCACCGCGGCCAACCCGGGCGCCGACAGCCCCCGCCTCGCGGACCTGATCGTCGCGGACGCGCTGCCGACGATCACCGTCCACCAGAGCTTCGACTGGTGGATCCCGGAGGGCGTCGAGCCGGCCGCCGACGTCGCCGCGACCGTGCAGCAGGCCAATATGGYGATCATGCCGTCCGCGCGTGTCGAGGCCGACGGCGTCGTCGCCGCGTGGTGGGTGGATGCCGGCGAGAAGGCGCACCTGCGCTGGGTGCGCCCCGAGGACGAGGACGCGCTGATGCCGGCCCTCGCCCGCGTCCACGCCGCCGGTGGACTGCACCTGGGTGAGGGTTCGCGTTTCGCGGGCTCGTTCCGCACCCACGGCCTGCTGGTGCCGGTCTTCGACCTCGACCCCGAGAAGCACGCCAACGAGTGGGCGGCGGCCACCGCGGAGCTGGGCGATCGCCTGGCGCAGGCGCTGACCGTCGACGCGCCGCTCACGGCCGCCGAGTTGCGCGCCCGCGACGGCCTGCGGGGCCGTCAGGTCACGCTGCGCTGATCAGCGCAGAAGACGCGGAAGGTCCCTTCACACGCTGCGAACGTGTGAAGGGACCTTTCGCTGTTTCGGTCGCTAAATGCTGCCGCCCGCGGCGGACGGTGCACCGGATGCGTCGTCCACACTGCTCATCTCTCGGGCCACGAAGTCCTCGAGATCGAACAGGTTGGAGCCGGCACGGTCGGCGATGGTCAGCAGCGTCGTCATGCGCGCGACCTCCTCGACCTGTTCCTTGAGGAACCACTGCATGAACTGTTCGCCCAGGTAGTCGCCGTCGTCGCGCGCTGTGCGGGCGAGCGTGACGATCTGCTCGGTGACCGACTTCTCCTGCGCGAGTGCGAGCGCGATCGGCTCGCGCGCATTCTCGAAGTGGCTCTTGGCCGGGTCGACGCCGGTCAGTTCCACCGCGATGTCCCGATCCAGGAAGTACTGGATGATCATCATCGCGTGGTTGCGTTCCTCGTTGCCCTGCTTGTAGAAGTGCCGGGCCAACTGGGGGAGATCCGCGTTGTCGAAATAGACCGCGGTCGCCAGGTACTGATGCGACGCGTTGAATTCGTTGCGGATCTGGTCGTGGAGAAGTGCGTGAAATTTCGTCCGATGCGAATCGTCTGAGGCACTCATGTGTCAAAGATATCGCTGGTCAGCTGGAACTGTCATCCAAGCGGTACCTAATTGAGGCAAGTATGGCCTCAATTAGTGCTTGCTAATTTAGGCTGGGCTGCCCTGGAAAACGTATGCCGCAATTGCCGAGCGGCAATTGCGGCATACGTCCGAAATTCGTCAGGCTCCGGCGCCCGCGATCCGCGGAGCGGTGGAGTCCGCCGTCAGGCCCGAGCTCATCTCGCGAGCCACGAAATCCTCGATGTTGAAGAAGTTGTCGCCCGCTCGGTCGACGATGGTCAGAAGCGTCGTCATGCTCGCGACCTCTTCCACCTGTTCCTTGAGGAACCACTGCATGAACTGTTCGCCCAGGTAATCGCCGGTGTCCCGGGCAGTGCGGGCGAGGCGAGTGACCTGCTCGGTGACCGTCCTCTCCTGCGCGAGAGCGAGCGCGACCGGCTCGCGGACCGATCCGAACTCGGTGACGACGGCGTCGATCCCGGGCACGACGACGGGCAGGTCGTTGTCGATGAGGTACTGGATCATCATCATCGCGTGATCGCGTTCCTCGGCGGACTGGCGGTAGAAGCGGCCCGCGAGCTGCGGCAGATCGTGGGAATCGAAGTAGACGGCGACCGCGACGTACTGCTGCGAGGCGGTGAATTCATTTCGGATCTGGTCCTGCAACAGTCGGTGGAACTCGTTCGTGTGCGCCGCTTCAGTCATGGACCGAACATTACCGCCCGGATTGGGGGCCGGACCCGGTGCTGAGCCGTGAAAGCGTCCACAGCGACGAATATCACGGCGCGCCGGTCAGGAGGGTCTGCGGAACCTGGCGATCATTTGCAAGCGCATCGAAGAATTCCGTGGCCTTTTCGCGATCCCACAGAAGGACGTCGCCCCAACCGTCGACGACCTCGAATCCGCCGACCGGCACGGTCGTGGTGACCATCTTGCCGCGCAGGCCCCAGGCGAGTCCCGCGAGATTCCACAGATGGTCACCGTCGTCGACCTGCAGCGAGTTGGCCGTCTTCGACATCATCGGCCACAACCGCAGCGGGTTGATCAGCGTCGTGGGCGAGGTGGCCTTCTTCAACAGTGCGCTCATGAACGCGCGCTGGTTGTTCATCCGGTCCAGGTCGGCGAGGGCCGTCGCGCGAGTGCGGACGAATCCGAGGGCCTCGGGCCCGGTCAGTTTCTGGCAGCCCTCCTGCAGATTGATACCGGCGAGGGGGTCGTCGATCGGGTACGGCACGCACATGTCGACACCGCCGAGGGCGTCGACGATGCCCGCGAATCCGCCGAAGCCGATCTCGGCGTAGTGGTCCATCCGCAGGCCAGTGGCCTCCTCGACGGTCTGCACCAGCAGTTGCGGGCCGCCGTTGTTGAAGGCGGCGTTGATCTTGCCCCGGCCCATGCCGGGGATGTTGACGTAGGAGTCGCGGGGAATGGACACCATCGTGGTGGCGCCGCTCTTCGGGACGTGCACGACGATGATCGTGTCGGTGCGCTTGCCCTCGATGTCGCCGCCCGCCGCCAGCTCCCGGTCCTGGTCCGCGGTCAGGCCCTCGCGGCTGTCCGAGCCGACCAGCAGCCAGTTGGTGCCGGGGGTGTCGGCGATCCGGCCCGGGTAGTCGGCGAGCGCGTCGACGCGGTTCAGCTTGGTGTCGAGGAGCAGCAGTCCACCGACCGACGCGACCATGAGCACGATCAGCACCAGCGCGACGCGGCGCAGCCACCCGCCCCGCTTCCGCGGTCGTCGCTGCTTGGGCGGTTCGGCCGGCGCCGACGGGGGACGCGGCGGCTGCGGCGCACGCGGCGGGGGTGCGGCCGGCGGGATGCGGCGCGGCTCGGCGTACGGCTGCGGCTTCTGGGTCGGCGCATAGCCGCCGGGCGGCGGTCCGGCGGGTGCCTGGGACCAGGCCTGCTGCGGTTCGGGCGCCTGCGACCAGGCGCGGGCCGGTCCGGGGCGGCCCGGGTTCGGGCCGCCGGGGCGTCCGTCGCGGCGGATGACCTGGGTGCCCTCGGGCTGTGGAGGCTGCTGCGGCCGGCGCTGCGGCGGCTGACCGCCTGGCGGCGGCGGGGGAATGCGGCGCGGCGGCTGGGGCCGGCCGCGCGGCGGCGGGCCCGGCTGACGTCTGTCGGGGGTCTCGCCGTTCACGATCACCGAGAATACGCAGGAACCGGTCGGACCGGGATCACGGCAGCCACGACACGTGCCCGCGCAGCAGTGCATAACCGACGAATGCGACGGTGTCGATGAGGGCGTGTGCGATCACCAGTGGCCACAGTTTGCCGGTGCGCTGCCAGTACCGGCCGAAGATCAAGCCCATCAGGACGTTGCCGAGACCACCTCCGAGCCCCTGATAGAGGTGGTAGCTGCCGCGCAGCAGCGCCGATGCCAGCAACGACGAGTTCTCGCTCCACCCGAGTCGCCGCAGCCGGGAGATCAGGTAGGCGACCACGAGGATCTCTTCGGCCGCGGAATTCGCGATCGCCCACAGCACCAGCACGGGCAGGCGCCACCAGTGATCGTCGATCGTGCTGGGCATCACCGTCAGGTTCGCGTCCAGCGCGACCGCCGCGAGGTAGAACGCCAGGCCGGGGAGTCCGATCAGCGCGGCCAGACCGACGCCGGGCAGCACCGCGTCGCGCAGCTTCGTCCGGCCCAGGCCGATCCGGGTGGGGCCGAGGCCACTGCGCCACAGCAGGTACAACCCCAGGGCCGCCCAGGCGGCCAGTTTGAGGACACCGAGCAGCTGTCGGGCCAGGTCGATGTACGACTGCGTCGACCGGGACGGATTGAGCGCGACGGCCTGCTCGGACAGCCCGCCCGGGGCCAGCGCCGATTCGAGCAGCGACAGCGCGCTGTAGATCCCGTTGAGGCCGAACGTCACCAGCAGGACGATGGTGATCTCGAACCACAGGGCCCGCCGCTCCCGCGCGTCCAACGGCGGCGTGGGTGGCTGCGGGGTCGCCGGACGGAGCCACGAGTCGACGGTGGTACGCGAGATCACCCCGTCGACGCTAGACGGAACGCGGCGCGAACGGCGTCAGGCGTGCTTGGCGAGGGACTCGGCCCGGGCACCGAGGCTGGGCAGCCGCAGGTCCGCGAACGGTGTGAGCGCGTTGCCCAGCCGGTTTGTCACGAACGCGACCGACAGCCCGGTGTCGGGGTCGGCGAACGCACCGGATCCGCCCAGCCCGTAATGGCCGAACGCGCCGGAGTGCTGGGTGCGGGCCGCGACCAGCGCCGCGTGGTACCCCAGCCGCCAGTTCATCCGGATCCCGAGCACGTAGTCCCGGGCCCGGGTCTGCACCTCGCTGAGCTGGGCGATCGTGTCGGGCTCGAGGAACCGGATGCCGTCGACCACGCCGCCGTTCGCGAACGCGGCATACATGCGCGCCAGGGCGCGGGCGCTGAACACGCCGTTCCAGCCCGGCATCACGAAGTCGTGGATCGTCGGGTCGCGCACCAGGAGGTCGAAGCCCTCCGGCATGCCGGCGTCGGCGATGTCCTTGAGATGCGGCACGAGCGACAACGCCAGCGACGTCGCGCCCCACGGCACCCCGTAGGGGTTGATGTGCGGGAACACCTTCGCGATCCGGCCCTTCTCGGACTCCGGCACCTGGAACCAGAACTCCGGGATGCCGAGCGGTTCGGCGACCTCGGTCCGGACCAGTTCGGTGAACGGCTTGCCGGCCACCCGTGCGGTCAACTCCGCGATCAGGGAGCCGTACGTGACGGCGTGATAGCCGGGCATCTTGGTGCGGCGCGGGTCCGGCACGGCGGCGGCCAGCGCGGCGCTGACCCGGTCGTGGTCGAGCAGCGCGAGCCGGCCGGGCACCAGTCCGCGGATGCGGTGCAGGCCCGCGCGGTGGCTGAGGAGTTCGCGGACCGTGATCGACTCCTTGCCCGCCTCGCCGAACTCGGGCCAGTACTCGGCGACGGTGGAGTCGTAGTCGATCAGTCCGCGCTGCGCGAGGCGGTGCAGTACGGTGCTGGCCACGCCCTTGCCGGTGGAGAACGACAGCGTGACGGTGTCGGAGTCCCACTTGCGGATCGGGGACGCCCACCCGGCCCAGATATCGAGGACGGGCCTGCCGTACAGGTACACGGCGAGGGCGCCGCCTCCGTCGCGGGTACGCCGGAACAGGTGGAAGAACTGGGTCGCGAGCGCCTCGAACCGCGGGTCGACGAGCATCGTCGTGGGCGGTCGGTACTGCTCACGGCGACGAGGGGTCCCGCCCGAGTCTCGCCGTGGGATTGCGGCAGTCATGTCGAGCGAACTTCCTGAATTCGTTCGAGATCGCCTAGCGCGGTCTCGGTCTCATCTGTAAAACGTTCGAGTTCCGGAACTGATTCCGGATTAGCGAGAAACCCGAAGTCGAGCCGGTCGGCGTAATGGCAGATCGTGATGTTCAGGCCAGTCCCGTCGAACACGATCGACAGCGGGTACATGTGCCGCAGTTCGGCGCCGTTCCAGTACAGCGGGGACTTCGGCCCCGGGACGTTGGAGATCACCACGTTGTAGCTCGGTGGCAGCAGTTCGCCCAGTGGCAGGATCCGGGCCACGTTCGGGAGGAGCGAGGGTACCGACGCGAGCATCGACGCGCTGGACCCCATCGCCCGCACGCGCCGTTTGGCGTCTGCCATCGAGTGTCGGATCCGGTCCAGCCGGGCACGCGGATCCGCCAGGTCGGTCCCGAGGGTGCACAGTGCCAGGCCGAACTCGTTGCCGCCGATGGCCTCCTCGCGTCGGCGCTGTGCGACCGGCACCAGCGCGATCAGGGACGTCGACGGCAGTTCGCCCTGCGCCGACAGGTAGCTACGCAGTGCGCCCGCGCACATCGCGAGCGTCACCTCGTTGCCGGTCGCTCCGGTCGCGCGCTGGATTGCGCGCAGCCGCTTCTTGGGCCACGACTTCCCGACGAACGCCCGGTCGGGTCCGACCTTGCCGTCGAACACGGTCCGGGGTGCGCTCAAAGGCAGAGCGGTCGACTCGGTCGTGACGCCTTTGCCGAGCCAGTCGAGGGCACCGATGGCGGTGTGACGGACGATGTCGGCGGCCGCGACGGCGCCGGAGATCCCGTCGCGCACCAGTCGGAGGGGGTTCCGGGAACGGTGGTCGGAGGTGGGCTCCGGCTCGTCCGGGGTGAGCAGCAGCGGCATGCCGCGGCGCTGGGGGTCCGGGTCCATGGACTGTTCGATCATGCGGATGCCCGACATCCCGTCGAGCGTGGCGTGGTGGATCTTCCCGTACAGCGCGAACCGGCCACCCGCGAGACCCTCGATGAGGTAGCCCTCCCACATGGGCCGCGAGCGGTCGAGGCGGGTCTCGTGCAGGCGTGCGACCAGCGCGAACAGTTCGTCGTCGCCACCCGGAGAAGGCAGCGCGAGCCGTCGCAGGTGCCGGTCCATGAGGATCCGCTCGGCGGGTTGCCAGGTTGGTAAGCCCGCGGTGGCGAACGAGAGAACCGGTTGCGCCATCAGTGCGGACTGCGCGCTGGTGGCGTCCAGCGCGGCCCGGTAGGCGTCGGCGGCGAAGGTGTCGGTGCCGTCAGGGGACGGGCCGAAGACCAGCAGTGCGCCGATGTGAAGGGTGCGCGAGCCGATCTCGCCGGCGAGCAGCAGCACGTCCACCGGCGACATCAGCGTCGTTGTCGTCATCGCGCACCGCGATGCAGGCTCACAAATTCTCTGTACACCCAAGTACGGCGAGCGGGGCCGGTATCGGTCCGCAGTGACCGACCCGCAACGGAACTAGTGCCTCGCCCGCAATCCGTTGACGAACGGGCAGCCGACGAGGATCCGCAGGGCCCGGCTCAGCGACGGCGCGTCGTCGACGGGTTCGGTGAAGTCCATCCGCACGTCCCGGTCGCCCGACACCCCCTCGATGCGCAGCCGGATCCCGTACCGATCGATGCCGAGCGGGCGGACCGGGCCGGTGCGCAGCGCCGAGGGCAGCCGCCGGGCCAGCAGCTCGACGAGGTCGGCATGGTCCTCCTCGAGGTGCTGCAGCCAACCGGTCTCGACCTCCCAGAACGGGTCGGGGTCGGCGGCGAGCAGGTCCTCGACGGTGACGGCCTCGGCGCCGCTGCTGTCGGCGACGACGGCCGAGTCGAGCCGCAGGCGGAGCAGCGTCGCGCCGTGCCCGACGTCGAGCAGGGCCGGGCGCGGGTGTTCGGCGGCGACGTCGTCGGCCAGGCCGCGGGCGCGGTCGTCGGGGACGGCGACGAGGGTGCCGCGCAGCCAGACGAGGGAGCGGACGGGTTCGCGCAGCGCGAGGGGTGCGAAGTCGGTGAGCTCGAGGACCGCGGGCAGTCCGCCCGCTCCGGCCTGCCAGGCGAGTCCGATGGCCGTCGAGTCGGACGGCGCCAGGAGCACGGCGGTGCCGTCGGCGCGCAGGTGGTGCAGTGAGGTCTCGGTGGGATCGCTGCCGGCGATCGCGAGCACGGCTCCGGTGGCGCGGGCGCTGGTGCTCCGCATCCGTTCGGCGGTGGACGGTCCGGTGGTGGTGCGGTTCATGGCGGCATCCTTCGGGTCGAGACGCGAGACGGAGGCGGTGGCGGTGCGATCGAGAGCTGCGAAATTAGGTAAACCTAAGCTAATTCCTGGAGGGGTGGACGGCAACCCCTCGGACGCGGAAGCGGGAGTTTTCGCCGGTCCGGGCTAACGTGTTGGGGTGTCGATTCCTGTTTCCCTGTCGATGCCGACTCTTCCGTCCCGCAACAGCGCGCCGCAGCCGCTCGTGGCGGGGCTACTTCTCCGGCGGCGGGATACCGCCGTCCCGGCCGTCGTTCGCGACGCCGTCACCACCGGACCGCAGATCGTGGCCGCGTCGATCCTCACCGCCGCGGCCGGGACCGACGCCGACGCGGGTGCCGTCGTCATCGACCTCGACATCGATCCGGACGAGCTGGCCGGGGCCGTCGAGCACCGTGCGCTGCGCTACCACGTGACCTGCACGACCGAGCAGGTCGAGGACGCGATCCGTCTGCGACTGCCCGCGCCCGTCACCGTCTTCGTCACGGCGTCGGACCCCTCCGACCCTGAAGCTGCCGACGCCGCGAGCCTTGCCGAGTCCGCGCAACTGCTCGCCGACGCCGGCCACAGCCCGGGGCTGATCGCCGGCAGCCCGGCCGACGTCGTGGCCGATTTCCTCGCGGTCCTCGCGCACACGTCCGTCGGTTTCGTCGGGCGGGCGCGGGACGGTGCCGAGGTCCTCGCGCTGCTGTCCGGCACCGTCGCGGCGCTGCGCGGAGACGACGTCCGGGCCGCCCTGTCCGCACCCGATCCGGCCGCGCTGGCGGCGCTGATCCCGGAGGCGGCCGAGGCGGTGCGCGGCGTGCTGCTCGGCATCGAGGTCGACGACCCCGATCAGATCGAGGGCGTGCTCGCCGACGCCGGTCTGCTGTAACGGAACCGGAACCGATCCGCGAAGTGCGCCGGACGGGAGTGCGTAATCTCGTAGGCGTGCCTCGTATCGCGTACTTCGGACCCAGCGGGACCTTCACGGAGATGGCCCTCGCCCAGCTCGAGTCGGGCGGCACGTTCGACGGTGTCGTCGAGCGGGTGTCCGCCGGAAGCCAGGCCGCGGCGATCGAACTCGTCCGCGCCGGTGACGTCGACGGCGCCGTGGTGCCGATCGAGAGTTCGGTGGAGGGCTCGATCCGTCCGACGATGGACGCGCTCTCCCTCGGCGACCGGCTGCAGATCATGGCCGAGACCGAGCTGGACGTCGCGTTCACGATCGTCGGACGCCCGGGCACCACGCTCGACGACGTCCGCACCGTCCGTGCCTATCCGGTCGCGACCGCGCAGGTGCAGGRCTGGCTCGACCGGAACCTGCCGAACGCCCGTGTGGAGCCGGCGTCGTCGAATGCCGGTGCCGCCGAGGATGTTGCCGCCGGCGTCGCCGACGCCGGGGTGTCGACCGCGTTGGCGGGGGAACGGCTGGGCCTGGTGGCGTTGGTGTCGGGCGTCGCCGACTACGACGGAGCCCGCACCCGTTTCGTGCTGGTGACCAGGCCGGGTCCCGCGCCCGCCCGCACCGGTAACGACCGGACCAGCGTCGTGCTCCATCTCGACAACGTGCCAGGCTCCCTGGTTCGGGCGATGACCGAATTCGCGACCCGGGGCATCGATCTGACGCGGATCGAATCCCGGCCCACGCGCAAGGAATTCGGCACCTATCTGTTTCATCTGGACTGCGTCGGGCACATCGACGACGGACTGGTCGCCGAGGCGCTCAAGGCGCTGCACCGGTTCAGCGACGTCCGCTTCCTCGGGTCGTGGCCGTCGGCCGTGCCCGGTGGCGGCGCACCGATGCCCGTCGCCGACGACACCGCATGGCTCGAAGGCCTGCGTCGTGGGGAGGAGAACGCGTGAGCGGTCGGTTGATCCTGGTCCGACACGGGCAGACCGAAGCGAACGTCGAACGGCGGCTCGACACCCGGCTCCCCGGGGCGCGGTTGACGGCGCTCGGCCGGACGCAGGCCCAGACCCTCGGAGGCCGGCTGGCGGACCGGCCGCCGACAGCGCTGGTGTCGTCGCAGGCGCTGCGGGCCCGGGAGACCGCCGGGTTCGTGGAGACGGCGTCGGGCATCACGCTGCAGGTGCGGGAGGGGCTGCACGAGGCGCAGGCCGGTGAGCTCGAGGACCGCTCGGACATCGAGTCGCACAAGATGTTCGCGAAGGTGTTCCACACGTGGCACGCGGGTGACCTGTCGGCGCGGATCCCGGGTGGCGAGTCCGGTATCGACATCATCGAACGGTATGTGCCGGTGGTCGATTCGCTGCGTGCCGAGTACATCGACGCCGGTGCCGGTGGCGACGTCGTGGTGGTCAGCCACGGCGCCGCGATCCGATTGGTGGCCGCGTACCTGGCGGGCGTGCCCGGCGCGTTCGCCGCGGACCGGCATCTCGAGAACACCTCGACGGTGGAGCTGGTGCCGACCGACACGGGCTGGCGGTGCGTGCGGTGGGGCACCTACGACCCGCCGTTCGATGCGACGCCGCAGCGGCCGTGGTTCGACCCGGAGGCCGCCGCGGCCACCGACGACCCGATGGGCTGACGGTCAGTCGAGCTGCGCGAGCAGGCCGTCGAGTGCCTGCCTGAGCCGTCCCGGGGTGCCCGGGCTGAACGAGGTCCACGGGGTGCCGTCGGTGGCGACGCTGGTGGTGCCGACGATGCGCCCGGCGGCGGTGTCGAACACCGTGACCGGTCCGTGCATCAGACCGGGATGCCCGGCTTCGTGCACGATTCCGACGATCTCGGTGAACGTCGTGCAGCCCACGAACGCCGGCCCGACGACGGTGGCCTCCGCGGCCGGGACCCCGATCGCCGTCAGCTGGGCGGCCG
The DNA here is from genome assembly GCF_052113525.1 of Rhodococcus sp. TAF43. Lineage (NCBI taxonomy): Bacteria > Bacillati > Actinomycetota > Actinomycetes > Mycobacteriales > Nocardiaceae > Rhodococcus > Rhodococcus sp. TAF43. Next base: position 816 of record NZ_JBFRDL010000065.1, on the reverse strand, counting down.
CCGTGCCCGGGTCGACGATCCGGTTCAGGGCGGCACCGAGGTCCGTGGTCGGCCGGTTGACCACCCCGAATGCGAGGGGCTCGGCGCGACCGAGGGCGTGGACGATCGGCCCGGCCAGGTCGTGCTCGAGCCGCTGGACGGTGAACGTGTCGCCGCTGCGCAGCGCGAGCACGGCCATCTCGTCGTCGCGGGCCAGGCACAGTCGCGCGACGGTGCCGTCGATGTAGCGGCGCAGGGCGATCTCGTCGCGGGGCCGGGCGAGGGCGCGCAGCCAGCCGGCCAGTTCCGGGTGCACCGCGATCCCGTCGATCAGCCCGGCCGCCGCGAGGGAGTCCTGCGCCGACCGGAAGACCCGGTCCCGCTCGGGCAGCGAATCGAATCGTGGGGCCGCGTCGAGCACGACCGGCAGGACGTCGATGTCCAGGAGGTCCACCAGCAGGTCGAGTTCGTCGACGTGCAGGGTCGCGGACGGCAGGGTTGCGGTCACCGGTTCGATGCCCAAGTCGATCACCGCCCGTCCTCGGGCAGGTCGGCGCCGATCACCGACGGGATCACCGTGCGCCCGTCGGCGAAGTGCTCGAACTGCTTGAGGTAGCCGGGGGTGGCGTGCTCGGCCTCGTCGGATGCCAGGGCGCCGCGGTGTGCGCCCATCGGGGCGCCTCCCATCGCGGTCCCGCGGGCGGCCGCGGCCGCCGACGCGTCGGCGCGGGCTGCGTCGATCGAGCCCGGGCCGGTGGCCGGTCCGGCACCGGTCCCAGGGGCGCTGCGCGAGCCCGACCCGTCGAGCTGCCCGGCCTGCGCCCAGCCGTCGGGGAG
>NZ_JBFRDL010000064.1:0-23194 GCF_052113525.1 Rhodococcus sp. TAF43 | reverse complement strand
GTCTCGCGGTGGCGCAGCGCCTGGTCGACGAGGGCGCGCGCGTCGTGATCACGGCGCGCAACCAGGACGCGCTCGACGCCGCCGTCGAACAGTTGGGCGGCCCGTCGGTGGCGCTCGCCGTCGCTGGGCGGGCCGACGACGAGACCCACCAGGCCGAGACGATCGCGCGGGCCGTCGAGGTCTTCGGCCGGTTGGACGTCCTCGTCAACAACACCGGCATCAACCCGGTCTCGGGGCCGGTGCTCGACACCGACCTGGACGCGGCGCGAAAGATCCTCGGGGTCAACGTGCTCGGCGTGATCGGTTGGGCCAGGCACTTCCGGAAGCAGTTGGATGGGGCGGTCGGCGCGGTGGTCAACGTCGCCTCGGTGGCGGGGCTCCGGCCGGCGACCGACATCGGCGTCTACGGAGTCAGCAAGTCCGCGGTGATCGCGTTGACCGCGCAGCTGGCGGCCGAGAACAGCCCGACGATGCGAGTCAATGCCGTCGCGCCCGCGGTCGTGCGGACACGGTTCGCCGGTCCGCTGTACGAGGGGCGTGAGGAGCAGGTGGCCGCCGACTACCCGCTGGGACGGCTCGGCGAGCCGGAGGACATCGCTGCCGCCGTGGCGTTCCTCGCGTCCGACGACRCGGCGTGGATCACGGGGCAGACTCTGGTCGTCGACGGTGGCCTGACCCTGGCGGGAGGAGTGTGATGGCGGTATTCACCTCTCTCGACGAGTTGCGCTCCGCGGTCGGCACCGACCTCGGCGCCAGCGACTGGGTGACGGTCTCCCAGAACCGGATCGACACGTTCGCAGACTGTACCGAGGACAGGCAGTGGATTCACATCGATCCGGTGCGCGCGGCGGACGGTCCGTTCGGCGGTCCGATCGCCCACGGTTACCTCACGCTGTCGTTGCTGTCACGGTTCTTCGATGATCTGATCCGCGTCGAGAACGTGACCGCGGCCGTGAACTACGGACTCGACCGGGTGCGGTTCCCCTCTCCGGTCCCGGGTGGTTCGCGCGTGCGCGGCCACGCACGGGTGGCGTCCGTCGAGCCGCGCACGTCGTGCGCGGCAGGCCCGTGGTTCGTTTCGGGGTGTCCCCGGATCAGACCATCATGACTCCGACGAGGGCGATGGCCGCGACCCAGACGGTGGACGCCGCGGCGAGGATGAACGGCCGGATTCCGACCTTCTTGATCGTGGCGATGCGGACGCCTGCACCCAGCGCGAACATTGCTGCGGTCAGCAGCGCAGTCTGCAGTGAGCTTGCAGCCGAAAGAAGTCCGGTCGGGAGGACTTCCGTCGAACGGATGACGACCAGTCCGAGAAACGCCAGGACGAAGAGCGGAATCAGTGGTGGGCGTTTGGTCGTGGTGCCCTGGCCGATGGTCCGTCTGCGTTGCATGATGCTGAGGGCAGCCATGACCGGGGCGAGCATGAGGACCCGGGCCAGTTTCACGATCGTTGCCACGGTGAGGGCTGCACCGCCGATGATGCCGCCGGCGGCGACGACCTGAGCGACCTCGTGGATCGATCCGCCGGCCCACAGCCCGGCTTCGGTGTCGTCGAAACCGATTGCACTCGAGATCAAGGGGATCGTCGGGATCATCAGGGTGCCGAAGATCACGACCAGTGCAACGGCGGTGAGGACCTCCTCCTCGTCGGCTTCGACGACGCCGTCCGCTGCGGCAACTGCCGCGGCTCCGCAGATCGAGAAGCCGCAGGCGATGAGCACCCGCTGGGTCCAGGAGAGGCCCAACAGGCTGCCCACGAACATGGTTCCGACGATTCCGAGGACGACGATCGCCACGACCATTGCGATGACGCCCCACCCGAGGCCGAGGATGTCGCCCAGCACGAGCTGCAGTCCGAGCAGGGAAATGCCTACGCGCAGAAGCTTCTTGGACGAGAAAGTGATTCCGGCGCCGAAGCTCGCCGGCAGAACGACGAGATTGGCAGTGAGGGCGCCCAGCACGATTGCGATCAGCAGCGGGCTCAGCGTGGGGACGAAGTGCCTGACGCCCATGGCGACGACGGCAGCGCCGGCGGACAACGCAATGCCCGGCACCAAGGCGCGCGCCGAGTCCAGACGTGATGGGCCGGATGGGGATGGAGACGCAGCGCTGGAGGCGTCGGATTGGCCCAGTACGGATTTCATACTACGACAATCCTTCGTCGACCGGCTGTTCGGTAGAGACCGATTGAGCAACGGGTCATACCGAATTGATATGTAAGCGCGGTCGGCCATACAGTTGTCGCATGTCGCGTCGGTCGCTCGATCACACTGCTCTCGAGTTGCTGGTCGGCATCGCCGACAGTGGAAGTTTGAGTGCCGCAGGCAGGCTGGTCGGGATGGCGCAACCGAATGCGAGTCGCCATATCACCCAGTTGGAGCGCAAGTTCGGGATGACGTTGGTGCGGCGCAGCACTACCGGTTCGGTCTTGACGTCGAATGGCCTGGTGGTTGCGCACTGGGCCCGAAAGATATTGGCCGACATGGACAAGTTGCTCGAAGCCGTCGACGGCCTGCGGGCGGAGCGATCGCGCGGACTTCGGGTCAGCGCGAGTATGACCGTCGCCGAACATCTGATGCCGCTGTGGCTCGTCCGCTTTCGGCAATCGCATCCCGATCTGACAATTCATCTGGAAGTGCAGAACTCGTTGCGGGTGTTCGAACAGGTCTCGGACGGATCGTGCGAGTTGGGGTTCGTGGAGTCGCCCGAGATTCCCAAACAGATCAGGAGTGTTCCGGTTGCCCGGGATCGTCTGGTGGTGGTCGTCCATCCCGAGCATGTGTGGGCCACACGCGGCCGACCGGTCGGTGCTGCTGAACTGGCCACGACACCGTTGATCGTCCGAGAGCCGGGTTCGGGAACCCGCACCACCCTGGATGTGGCACTCGAAAGGTATCCGCGCTGTCCTCCGCTCCTCGAGTTGGGTAGCTCGGGTGCGATTCGCAGTAGCGTCCTGGCTGGAGTGGGGCCGGCGGTGCTGAGCGCGCTCGCTGTCGCCGACCGCGTCGCGTCGGGCGGCCTCGTGGTGGTCGACGTCGAGGGGCTCGATCTCGAACGGACACTGCGCGCGGTGTGGAGTTCGCAAGGCCCACTGCACCCCGCTGCGGGCGAGCTGATCGGGCTGGCAAGCGATTTCGGTGGGCGTCGCCGCATCGACAGTCGGCGGTGACAAAGCGGATCCGTGCACTCGGGACGAGGTCGCGGACGGGGTGGCCCTGGTCGGTGGAGGAAAGAGCAGGACATGGTGCCTGTCGGCGGCGCACAATGTGGGTATTCCGTGACGGGAGGTACCCCGGATGCCGACGCGCACGATCGACGGTCGACGCTTGACGGTGAGCCGGCTCGACAAGGTGCTGTACCCGGCCACCGGCACCACCAAGGGCGAGGTGATCGACTACTACACTGCGATCGCGCCCGCGCTGCTCCCGCACGCGATCGACCGTCCGGTCACCCGGAAGCGTTGGCCCAACGGCGTGGACGAGCCGTCGTTCTTCGAGAAGAACCTCGCCGAGTCCGCCCCGGAATGGCTCAGCCGAAGGGCGGTGCATCACAAGGATCGGACGGTCCGCTACCCGCTGATCGATTCGACAGCGGCGCTCGCGTGGATCGGCCAGCAGGCCGCGCTGGAGGTGCACGTGCCGCAGTGGCGGTTCGTCGACGACGAGCCGGGGCCCGCGACCAGGCTGGTGTTCGACCTCGACCCCGGTGACGGCGTCGGGCTGGCCGAGTGTGCGCGGGTGGCCTTCGCGGTCCGTGACCTGGTCGCGACCCTCGGGTGGGCGGCGTTCCCGGTCACGAGCGGCAGCAAGGGAATCCACGTCTACGTCCCGCTGGACCGGGCGCTGGCGCCGGGTGGTGCGTCGACGGTCGCGAAAAAGGTGGCGACGAGTCTCGAGCAGATGCACCCCGACCTGGTGACGGCGACGATGGCGAAGTCGGTGCGCGGTGGACGGGTGTTCCTGGACTGGAGTCAGAACAACGCCGCGAAGACCACCATCGCGCCGTACTCGATGCGCGGGCGTTCCGCGCCGACGGTGGCGGCGCCGCGCGCATGGGAGGAACTCGAGGATCCGGATCTGCGGCACCTGCGGTTCGACGAGGTACTCGACCGGTTCCGCCGCGACGGCGACCTGCTCGCCGGCCTGGACCCGCCACTGGATCCGCTCGCCGAGTACCGCCGCAAGCGCGACCCCGACCGCACACCCGAGCCGATACCGCGGACGGAAGAAGAAGGCGGCGAAGGAAACTCGTTTGTCATCCAGGAACACCACGCTCGGCGGCTGCACTACGACTTCCGACTCGAGCACGACGGCGTCATGGTCTCGTGGGCGGTGCCGCGGGGTGTGCCGACGTCGCCGAAGGAGAACCGCCTGGCGGTGCACACCGAGGACCACCCGCTCGAGTACGCGAGTTTCTCGGGCAGCATTCCCCGCGGGGAGTACGGCGGTGGCACCGTGAGCATCTGGGACGCCGGAACGTACGAACCGGAGAAGTGGCGGGACGACGAGGTGATCGTCCGACTCTTCGGCAGCCGAGTGCAGGGCCGGTACGCGCTCATCCGCACCGAGGGTGACCAGTGGCTGATGCATCTGATGAAGAGCGACGGCAACGGCGACGGCGCCCGCACCGATTTGCCGCGCGGACTCGCCCCGATGCTCGCCACCGCGGGCACCCTCGATGGTCTCGACCCCGACGAGTGGGCGTTCGAGGGGAAGTGGGACGGCATCCGGTTGATCGTCGAATTTGACGGCGACGCAATACGATTGCGGGGGAGGGAGGGAAACGACGTCACCGATCGGTACCCGGCACTGCAATCCCTTGCGCGGGCGCTGGACGGGCACCGGGTGGTGCTCGACGGCGAGGTCGTGAGTCTGGACAGCCAGGGGCGGACCAGCTTTCCCGCGCTGCAGGCTGGGGGAGCGCCGCAGTTCTGGGCGTTCGACGTGCTCTACCTCGACGGGATCTCCCTGGTCCGCAAGCGCTACGACGACCGGCGTCGCATCCTCGACGCGCTGGCCGCGGCCGTCGACGGGTTGGTGGTGCCGCCCCAGCTGACCGGGTCGGTCGCCGAGGTCCGCGAGCGCAGTCGTGACCTCGAAGGCGTTGTGGCGAAGCGGCGCGACTCGGTCTATCTGCCGGGCAAGCGGGGATCGGCGTGGATCAAGACGAAGAACTGGCTCACCCAGGAGGCGGTCATCGGCGGGTGGCGACGTGGGCGAGGCGCACGGCACGCGGTGCTCGGTTCGCTGCTGCTCGGTATTCCTGAGGAGGCGGGGCTGCGTTACATCGGCAGGGTCGGCACCGGGTTCAGCGAGCGCGACCTCGACCGGTTGACGTCGATGCTGGCGCCCCTGGAGCGAAAGACGAGCCCTTTCGTCGACGACGTGCCGGACGTCGGCCGCGGCGACACGGTGTGGGTGACGCCGAAGATCGTCGGCGAGGTGCGGTATCGGGAGCGCACCGAGGCCGGCCGGTTGCGGCACCCGAGCTGGCGCGGGGTGCGGGACGACAAGTCTCCCGCGGACGTCCGACTCGAGAACACCTGAGTGTCGATCAGACGTCTCTCGGGGCGGAACGGTCCTCCGCCATGTCTGCGTTCTCGTTGCTCAGGACGGACACCAGGTCCTCGAGCGCGAGGATCTCGCGGATTCCGGTCAGGTTAACGCCCAGTTCGACGAGTTCGGTGATGCGTCGTATCCGATCGAGATCGTCTCGGCTGTACCGGCGGGTGCCTCCCTCCGAGCGGTCCGGGGCGAGCAGGCCGCGGCGTTCGAACAGGCGCAGGGTCTGCGGACCGATGYCGGACAGTTCTGCGGCCACCGAGGTGCCGTACCCGCCCCTGGCGGAAGGCGCCGCGGTAGAGCCAGGGCCGCGGGTCGAGTGCTTGCGGGTATCAGTGCTCATCGAATCCTCCGCTTCGTGCAGTGCTGCGGATCGTGCGTCGGACGTCGATCGCAGCGGTCGGGCTGACGGATCCTGTGATCGAAACCTGTGTCGTCAGTACATAGGTAACCTCCTACGGCGCCATCAGACGGGCCCTGACTTGCGGAAATCGTCGTCGCGGACGCTACGATCGAGCGGGCGAAACGCAACGGGCGGGCCAATTCGAGTCCCATGCGCGGCTGCCACCGTGGGTTCCACGGGGGCCACTTCAAGGAAGAGATGAGGGCAAATGCCCCGCACGCAGGAACACGCCGATCGCTACACCGACGCCCTGATTGCGCTCGCGGCCGCCACRCACCGTCMCGCCAATGTCGTGAACACCGCGGGCCGGTACGCGATCCGCGTCGACTTCGAGTTCAATCGCTATGTTCTTGCGACCAACGCGCAGGACGGGCTGACCAACGACGTCGACGCGATCGAGGCCTGGCACGTGGCCTTCTTCCAGCAGTCCCACAGTGTCACCGAGGACGAACTGCTCGCCGAGGCCGAGAACGAGTGGCTGGTGGACGCCTTCGATCAGGCGCTCGACACGCTGCGCAACTCGGGAAAGTGGATCGAGTCGGACGCCAAGTTCGGCGAGCTCGTGAAGTCACCGGTCGCAGCTGATCAGGACTGACGAGTTCACAGCGTCATGCGGCGCCCTCGACGATGGTGACGGGGCGGTCGAGCGCGACCTCGACGGGCGACCACGAGCCCTCGAATTCGAGGCGCTCCACCGCGCGCCCGTACGCGGCCACCAGGTCGCGGTCGGTTTCCGTTGCCAGTACATCTGCCCCGGTAGGGGTGCTCTCGTGGATCTCGACGGTCCAGGTGTCGAGGTCGGTGCGGGCCTCGGCCAGGCCCTGATCGCCGTTGGTGGCGAGGAGGAAGCGCCCGAAGCCGGCATCGGCGCGGATTGCGTAGCCCGCGGGGGTCCGCACGACGGACGCCGGCAGGTGGGTGAAGGCGGCGAACCCGATCAGGGCGTCGGTGTACAGGTCGGTGAAGTACTCGTGCTTGCGTGCCATGACACTCGTCTCTCTTTCGGGCCACCGAACCTCGCGGAGTGGTTTCGCGGATCTCGGAAGCGATGTACCGAACCTCGGTGGTACCGGGCCGGCTGCTGTTTCCTCTCTCGATGGGAGCATCTTGTCTCCTCCAAAGTGTTTAGTAAATCTATACCAGAAGGCATAGATAGCTGCTCGGCGAAGAAGCCGCCGTAGGTGACCGCACTCGTGTCTGCTGGCGTACGAACTGCCGAAAGTAGTTGGGATGCAAAAGCTTCTCCACTATCGGTATCGTCCGATGCAGCCGGGGCTTCGGCTCTACGCTGGTGCCGAACGATGGAGGTGAGGCGATGACGGACGGGGTGGAACCGGGTCGGCAGTGGTACGACCGGGACGGACGACCGATCCCGCAAGAGGAGGCCGAGCGGCTACTGGGGCGGCCGGGGTACGACCGGATCCGGGCGACAACCGTGATGGACATGTCCGACCTGGACTGGATACGCGACATCTCCACGGTGTGGGTGGGCGTCGACCTCGGGGAGGTGGCCGAACCTCCGCTGATCTTCGAGACCGCAGTGTTCGATCGCGATCACACGACACTTCGACATCGCCGGTACGCCACCGAGGCTCAGGCGTCGGAGGCGCACGAGGCGTTCGTCGTCGCTGCGTGCGAGGAGGCGAACGATCCTGTCGTGCTGGAGACGACCRATTCGGTGACGTGAGTGCACCGCTTCCCGCCGCTTGACACGACCGACGGCCACCCGTGCAAACTGGAATCGGGTGCCTGATCGGGAGTGTCGACGGAGAGGTGCGCGCGATGTCGGACAGTGAGATCGTCGTCAAGCCACTGCCCGGTCTGCGGGTGGCAGAGCTCACCGGGGTCGCGGCCGGCTTCGACCCCGAGCATGTCGGTCCGGTCGTCAAACTGCTGTTCGACGATCTGATGGACCGCTTGGCGCGGGACGAGGTCCGGGGCATCGGGCCGGCGCTGGCCTACTACGAGCGCACCCCGGCAGGGGCGGACGTCGTCGTCCATGCCGCGATTCCCGTCGGGCCCGATGAGCGACCGGGACGAGATTTCGCGGTCGTGGATCTGCCAGAGATTCCGCGTGCGGCGACGCTCGAGCACCGCGGCTCGATGGAGAACGTGCTCCCGGCGTGGGCGTCGCTCGAGCACTGGATCGAGGCGAACGGCTACCGCGCCGACGGCCCGGCCCGCGAGCGGTACCTCGTCTACTCGGAGAACACCGACGACTGGGTCACCGAACTGCAGCGGCCGGTCACGCGGGACTGACAACGATTCGCCCGGGCCCCGATCTCGCTCAACGGAATCGACGCGCAGACATCCAAGCCGCCTGTGAGACGTTCACGATGACGGCGGCCGAGTACCTTGGGCGCACCGATCCGAGGAGGCCGACATCATGCGCGCCGCGTTCCACAACGAGCAGGGCGGCACCGAGGTACTGCGGGTGGGCGAACTTCCCGACCCGGTCCCGGGGCCGTCGGACGTCCTGATTCGGGTGCGGGCGTCGGCGCTGGACCGCGTCGACGTCTATTGGCGCGAGGGCTCCCACGGAATGCGGGTCACCCCACCCCACGTCGGCGGTCGCGACATGGCGGGCACCGTCGTCGCGATGGGGGAGGAGGCGCGCAGGCTGCGGCCCGAGCTCTCGGTCGGCGACGACGTGGTGGCGATGGGCCGGCGCGGCGCGCACTGCGAGCTGGCGGTCGCGCCAGCGTCCTGGACGTTCCCGATGCCCGCCGGGTGTTCGTACGAGCAGGCCGCGGCGATCCCGACCGCCGGCCGCAGCGCCTACGACGCGCTGGTGGGTCGCGCCGCGATCCGCCCGGGCGAGGACGTTCTGGTGTTCGCCGGCGGCAGCGGGGTGGGCAGCTTCGGGATCCAGATCGCGCGGGCCGCGGGCTGCCGGGTGTTCACCACGGTGGGAAGCCCCGAGAAGCGTAAGCGTGCTGTGGAACTCGGAGCCGACGCGGTGATCGATCATCACAACGACGACATCGTCGCCCGCGTTTGCGACCTGACCGCCGGCCAGGGGGTGGACGTCGTCCTCGATCACGTGGGCGCACCGGTGTTCTCGGCGGCGATCCGCTCGCTCCGTCCGTTCGGCCGCTACGTCACCACGGGTGTCACGGCGGGACATCTCGCGGAACTGCATCTGGGACGGGTCTTCGAGAGGGGGCTGTCGGTGCTCGGTGTGGGCCGCCCCGATGAACAGCAGGTGCGGGAGACCCTGACCGCACTGCTGCGGCTGGTGGAGCGGGGATCGGTGACGCCCGAGGTGTTCGCGGTCTTGCCGCTGGAGGAGATATCCGCCGCACACGAGCTGATGGAGTCGTCCGGCTTCTTCGGCAAGATCGTTCTCTCCGTCGGAAAGTGAGCAGCATGTACCGACTCGTCGTGCACGGCTCCCACCTGTTGCAGTTCGCGCGCGCGATCGGCGACCCCGAGCCCGCGTACACCGACGTGGACCGATTGACGGTGTCCGGACCGGACGCCCTCGTCGCCCCGCCCACCTTCCTCATGGCCGCCGACCACTTCGACCCGGCATACGCGCGTCGTCCGCGGCCGGGCGTTGCCTGGATCGCGTCGCGTCGGCGCGAGCCGGACCAGCAGGCGGGCTTCCACATGGAGCAGCACTTCACGTTTCACCGCCCGGTCCGCGCCGGGGACGTCCTCACCGCCGACGATCGCCCCGGTGACACGTGGCGCAAGAGCGGTCGCCGGGCGGGGACGATGACCTTCAGCGAGACCCTCACCGACTACCGCGATGCCGACGGCGCGCTCGTCGCCACCGCGCGATGGGTGCAGGCGATGGTGGAGCACACGCCGCCGGTCGCAGCCGACCCTGTCGCACAGCCGAATCCGAGTCCCACCGCCGAGTCCGAGGGTGTCGACGACGGCGACGACGGCGATCTCGTGGTCGGCAGCGCGTGGAGCGTGCCCCTCGTCGCGGACCTCACGCGGGCCCAGATCGTGATGTACGCGGGCGCGTCCGGTGACTTCCATCCGCTGCACAGCGACGACGTCTATGCCCGCGAGCGCGGCTATCCGGGCGTATTCGCGCACGGCATGCTCACCATGGGGATGAGCGGACGGGCGGTCACCGACCGGTTCGGTCACGCGAACGTGCGGTCCTTCGGCGGGAGGATCAGTTCGCAGGTCTGGCCCGGCGACACCCTCACGGCCCGGGTGGAGGTCACCGGTCGGCGGGCCGAGGACGGGGCGGCCCTGCTGGATCTCGCCGTCGCCACGGTGAACCAGCACGGCGTGCGGGTGTTCGACGGGGCGGCCACGGTGCGGGTGTCGTAGCTGCCGCACCGGTTCTGGCGGCGTCGCGTCGCCGATCGGGGGTGCGGCGCCGCGACGAGGGAGCGGCAGAAGTTCGGGGGTGCCCTCGGCAGGATTCGAACCTGTCATGCCTAGACGCGCTCGGAGCGGGTCTACCAGCGACAATGTCCTATTTGTGCTGGTGATTGGCGACGCTACACTGTGCCTAAAGTGGACGCAAGCGGACACGCGATAACTCCTATTAGGCAGGAGATAGGCACAGACATGGCACGAACCAGACGCGGCTTCGGAGCGCCACGCCAAACATCGTCCGGCCGCTGGCAAGCCCGGTACACCGGCCCTGACGGATTGCCGCATAAGGCTCCTCGCACGTTCGAAACGAAGGACGACGCTGTCGCTTGGTTGGCCGGCGAGCGCCGCAAGATCGACCTTGACGCTTGGACGCCGCCGGAACTCGATGCTGAGCCGAAGGATGTCCTTACGGTCAAGAAGTACGCGGAACGCTGGTACACCGAGACGAAGGGGCGGCACAAGCCGCGAACCCGGCAGCTCAACCGTGGCTATCTCGACAACGTCATCCTGCCCGAACTTGGATCGGTGCCACTCGAGAGCTTGACTGTGCAGGATGTTCGGAGGTGGTACGCGAGTCTGGATCACTACCCGACGCGCAACGCCAACGCCTTCTCGCTCCTGCGGACCATATTCAACCAGGCCGTTGATGACGAGCTGGTGCCGGCGAACCCGTGCCGCGTCAAGCGTGCTGCGGTGAAGACGCGGGTCATCGAGCCTGTTGCGTTGACTGCCGCCGAGATCCGCCAGTTGGCCGATTCCATGCCGGCGCAGTGGCGCGCGCTGGTGTTGGTGGCTGGCTTCGGTGGCCTTCGATGGGGTGAGCTGACGGCGCTACGGCGGTCTGATTTCACGTTGACCGAGTCGGATTGCTCGGTGACGGTCGCCCGTGCGGCGGTGCGGATGAAGGGTCATTTCGTGGTTGGCCCGCCGAAGTCGAAGGCGGCGATGCGTACGGTGCCATTGCCGTCTGCTCTTCGTCCCATCTTGGTTGCGCATATCGCGGAGCACGCTGCCCCTGGTCGTGGTGGCTTGATGTTCCCGGCGGATACTGCGGACCTTCTGCACGACAACACGGTGCGTCCGAGGTTTAAGCGTGGTGCGGCGGCCCTTGGGCACCCGAAGTTGCGGTTCCACGATCTGCGGCACTCTGCGGCCACGTTGTTTGCGCAGGCTGGTGCAACGTTGGCGGATCACATGGTGTTGATGGGTCACACGTCGTCGGCGATGTCTGCCCGGTATACGCACAGCACTGCGGCGCGGAACCGGTCACTGGTGGAGGGCATCTGGGAGTAGCCGAGAGTGCAGATGGTGAACTCCGATGGCATGTCGGCTTGGATTCTCTGGGATCGCAGAAGACGGGCAGTCAACCTGCGAATATCGGCTATGTCGCTCGCATGATCTCGGGTTGTGCGTTTCTGGTGGCCTCTAGGTGTACCGTCTTCAAATTAGTCGAACGGAAGTTCGAAGCCGAGGGGGGCCGTGGTCCTATCAGAAGAAGAAATCCGGAAGCTGCGGGCGCAGGTTGACGCTGCCCACGGTTGTGGGGTCGCTGAGCGGGCAGTCCGGCAGGAAACGGATGCTGTGATCGCTGCGGCGTACCGGCGCGCTCAAGATGCTGGTGACAGCGCGCGAGTGCGGGCGCTTGACCAGGATCGGAAGACCTGGATGGACGAGTTTCGGGCCGCGCGCTTCATCGGCCGGAAGCCATCAACGTTGCAGCGTTGGCGTCGGCAGGGGATCGTCCGGGCTGTCAGTAAGCGGGACGAGTTCGGCGTCCGCTGGTCATACAACCGGCTCGATATTCGAGCGGCCCTACATGTCTCGCACAAGGGTCGGCATGTCAGTCGACAGGCGGGTCCGGGTCGTCCGCAGAAGGTAGAGGCTCGCGCTGAGACTCTCCGGTTGCTGGAAGAGGATTCGACAGCGAGTAATCGGGCGATCGCTCGGCAGGTCGGAGTGTCACATACGTTTGTGGCTTCCGTGCGTCGCGAGTGGCAAGAAAACACTGTGTCATGACGACTGTCTAAGATGGTTTTTGAAGTCATGGCCAACGTCGGCCAACACTAATTCTGGGAATCACATCGTGGTTCTGTCATGCCTTGGGGGAGGTGAATTGTGGAGTGGCTGAATGAATCCCAAGCCTGCCTGCTTGTGGGTACGTCGGCGCGGTCTCTCCGCCGTTGGCGTCAGCGGGGCGACCTTCCAGAGTATCGGCAGTGCGTTGGTCGAACGATGTACCGACGTCGCGACGTCGAGGCGTGCGCAGAACTCCAGCGGAGGCGGTACATGGACCGACCGTTGCAGGGCAGGCCGAAGCTCACCGTCTGACCGGTCAACCGAACGCACCATAAAGGCCCCCAGCTTCCACGCTGCCGGGCTGAATCAGCATGCCCGAAGGGAAGTTCCACATGAATGCTCGTCTCGTCACGATCGGAGACGCCGCCGCCTACCTCGGCTGCTCGACGCGAACAGTACGCCGGTACATATCTGCCGGCCGAATCGAGGCCTATCGCGTCGGTAACCGAATGATCCGAGTCGATAGCGCCGAACTTGACCGACTGCTCCGGCCGCTTGCTCACATGGCCTGAACACACCGAGAGGAACCGAGAGATGAGTTACCGCAACAGTACATACAACGTGCTCGAACACTACTCGCCGAGGGCGGACCGAACTCTGTACCGGGTGGTCCCGACCGCCATCACCCGCGAGTGGCGACTGAACGAGGACGAGATCCGAGCCCTACATGGGGCGCTGGGTGAGGCGATCGAGCGTTACGGCCTGTAGGCCACCGGCATAGCTGACTGATTGAGACATGGTGCCGCATAACTCGCGGACGACGAGAAGAGGAACTATTGATTGACGCGAACTGGAATGAGATTCCAGACCCCCAGGTGTGGAAGGCCACCGACCTAGAAGGCTCACGCCGAATGGAATGGCTCGCCACCGGGCGGCTCCCATCAGGCGCAGTCACTTACATGCTGGGTCCCGAGGGGATCGGCAAGAGCCTGTTCCTTGTCTGGCTGACGGCGATCATCACGACCGGGCGGGAGTTCAAGGCGTTCGGCATCCCGCAGCGGCCACCGAGCAATGTTGTGCTCGTGCTCACCGAGGACGACTGGGCGACCATCGCGCGTCCCCGCCTTGAGACGGCAGGCGCTGACCTGGACTACGTGCGGGTGATCTGCACGGATAGTGACGGGTCTGGCTCTCCGGAGTTTCCTCGTGACATCGAGTTGGTCGAAGGGGCTGCTGAGGATGCAGCGTTGGTGATTGTCGACGCGTGGGCGGACACGCTGCCATCGAACCTGTCGGTGAAGGATCCGCAGCAGGCTCGGCAGGCGTTGCATCCGTGGAAGGAAGTGGCGTCGAGGACTGGGGTGTCGATCTTGCTGTCGGGGCATACGAATCGTGAGAAGGGCGGCAACGTCCGCAACGCGTACGGCATGACGGCGGAGCTTCGCAAGAAGGCGCGAATGACGCTGCTCGCACAGCCTGACCCAGATGAGGACGGTGTACTGGTGATCGGGCCGGAGAAGTCGAATGTGACTGCCCCAGTGGTGGCATCCCGATTCCGCATCGAGTCGGTCCAGGTGTTCGAACCGTCTGACGATGGTGATGGGACGGTGCCGCGAATGGACTGGGCTGGAGACGCCGAGCAGTCAGCGCGCGAACTGTTCGTAGCCGCTGCCGCTGCCGAGAGTGGGGAAGTCGGCGATGACCGCGACGACATCGACGCGTGGCTGAAGGCGTTCCTGTCCGAGAATCCTGACTGCCGCCAGAAGGCGAACGACGTGTTCACTGCGGCTGACGCTGCCGGCTATTCGAGGGACAAGGCGAAGCGGGCGAAGGCGCGGCTGAATGTTGATGCAGTCCGGGAGGGCTCGTGCTGGTACTGGGTTCTGCCGGTGGAAGGGAGCACTAGTACCCCTATCTCCTCTTCATGCTCTCTTACTCCCTTGCAGGTCAGCAATGCACCCTTGCACAGTGAAGAGAGCAAGGGAGCAAAGGGGGCAAGCGTGGAGACATACCAAGGGCGCACCCTTGGCCACTGGCGAATGTCTGGGGAACCGGTGATCGCCAATGTCTGACACCTCCTACATCGAACGAATCCCAACCGACCTCACCATCCACGGCACGCTCGAACCATGCCAGATCCCACGGTGCCGAAGATCAAGACGCGCCCCAACCGAACGGTGCTGCCTCCAAGACGGGGACGGCTGGCAGCACTGGACCCGGCGAACCTGCATCGCCGACTAAGTAGAAGCCACAGGGGCATCCACTGATGGGTGCCCCTTCGTCATGTCAGGAGCCAGATGCGGATAACCACAACCGCCGAAGAGTTGCGGGTTCTCCTCGCTACCTCTGAACTATTCGTCAGCCGCGACTCGAAGCACCCCAGCCTCCACGTCGTCATCCTCGAACGCCACAAGGGCAAAGTGCTCGCCGCGTCCACCGACCGATTCCGGTTCGCACTGACCGCCATCGAGGCCGACTTTGACCACGTGCCCGAGGACTGGCGGATCGCGCTCGATGTCGCGGACATACGCACACTCACGACATCACTGAAATCGCTAGGCGGTGTACGCCAGCGCCGGCAGATCGAGACAACCATCCACGATCAGGACGGGAAGCTCACAGTCTCGACACCGACAGCAGAGTGGACGTTCGACCGTGCCGAGAACCAGGTGCCCGACTGGCGTGGCCTATTCAGTGCGACACCATCCGCATCTGGTGGTGTGCCGGCACTCGTGAACCCTGGTCTGCTCGCCGATGCTGCACGTGCCGCTCGCGGCTCAAAGGACATGGCGCTCATCGAATTGTCTGCTAACTCGACACGCCCAGCTCGAATCACCATCGGTGACCACACCACGATCCTGCTCATGCCCGTTGGCCCAACCAGAGAGAACACGGTCGGCCGGCGTCTACACAAGGAACTCGGAATCGAATGCCAGTGACAGTCATACGAAAACAATCAACGATCAGGGAGGGGACAGTGGCGAAGCCACGAGTGACGGACAGCGACGAGCGCACCGCTGAGGAGATGGTGCAGGCGCTACGCGACGGGGACGACGCGGCGTTCAGGCGTGCACAGGACAGTTGCTTCGAACGCTGGTATGGCGTCGAGGGAACGATGTTCGCTCTCGCATCGAAGCTGTCCAAGTTGGACAGTCGGACAGACGAACCAGAGCCGGCCAAGTCCCGACCAGGCACCTACGGGAAGCAGCCCAAGCCAATCACTACAGAGAAAGAGAACGTCACAGTGACAGAACAGCAGAAGCAGATAGACAGCCTCGCAGCGAAAGTCGAAGTACTACGAGACGCACTGAAGGAAACCGACAATCGGATCGACCGAATCGTAGGTGCCCTCGAAGCGTTCGCGGATGTCCTCGAAGAGGATCCGGAGGCACTGGCGTGAGTGAGCAGAACACCGAGGTGGAGCAGGTCGACACCGGACAGCCCAACGAACAGATCGTTGAAGACGGCACCGAACCCGACCTCGCCGCGCTCGAACACCAACGACAGATCGCCGACCTCACCGAACAACTCGAAGCCGCGAACCAGGCGCTCGCCCGCCGTGATGAGCAGATCGAGAAGCACCGGGTGGCCGAACTGAAGAAGCAGATCGGCACCACCCACGAAGTCGACCCAACTCTGCTCCACGGCAGCACCGTCGAAGAGTTGGAGGCACACGCTATCCAGCTCACAGCATGGCGCAAGACCGTCGAGGCGAAGGTCGTACCCCAACGGCGCGTCCCACTTCGATCCGGCTACGTCCGGGAGTCGAACTACATGAACGCCCGACAACGCGCCGTGCACGGCGCCCGCAACTCCTTCTAACTAGCACAGGACCACCAATGACCTCAAACATCAACTTCCATCCCATCCCGCAGAGCCAGCAGGCGACAGTGGAAAACTTCAAAGCCAGCATCGGACGCTACGTGGACACCAACCGCGTGGACAGCATCAAGGCCTCGCACAAGGCCCAACTCGAAGCCATCCGGAAGGACCCTCGCCTCACCGCAGAAGGCAAGCGGAGCGAGCTAGCCAAGGCGCACGTCGCGTCCAGAGATCAGATGAACGAACTGCGAACCCAGTTCAAGACTGGACTCGCCGCCGACAAGCTTCGAATCCAACGGCGACTGTTCGGATCCGTCACCGCAGACCCGACCGACATCGTGTCAGCCCGAGACGCACACGAACGGGCAAGCCGAATCAGCAGCCAGCAGGACGCCATCACGCTCCTCGAGCGGGCACAAATCACAGGCGACACTGCACTGAGCCGGGCCATCTTCCACCAGGCGGCCCGACACAACTGGAACGAGGCCATCACCACCCACGCAGAGACCAGCCCCGGCGCGGCAGACGGGCTCAAGGAGCTACGAGACCTTCCCGAGGGCGACATGACCGAGAACCTCGCCTTCGCACTCCCACTGCCCAACGAGTTCGTCGGCATGACCGCTAAGGGCGTGGACGCCGAGCTGCGGAAGTACGCGGACGAATGATCAGGCCGGCACAAGGCAAGCCAGGCACCAGCACGACGCCGTCCAGCCCTCAGGGGTGGGGGAGGGGTCTCGACAAGACCGATGGCGGCCCCTCAGGCATTGCTGCCAAAACCTACTTAACCCGAATTTTCCACACCTGGAATCTTGATGGCTGACGGTGGATTGGTGGCTGCATCGCTGACGGGAGACCACATGACGGCGCTCAGGGCATTGCGGCGTCGGTTGGCTACGGCGATTGATGAGTGTGGGTCGAAGCGGGATCTGGCGGCTTTGTCTCGGCAGTACATGCTCGTGATGAAGGCAGTGGATCGACGCTGCGCACCCATACGGATCAATCTGTCGCCTGCCGAGGTGATCGCTGCACGGAGGGCTGCACGGTCGGGTGTGAAGGCCGTGAGTCGGGGTGTGAAGCGCTAGGGGCGTTTCGGTGGTGTTGGGGCTGTGCCGGCTTGGTGCGGCCCCTTTTTCATGCCCGGATTACGGGCGGAAGTGGAGATAGACGATGGGGAACAACGATCCGTTCAACGCGGAGATTCAGGCGGCGGCTGGCGAACTGTGGGGATCGCTGATCGCGACAGACGGCGACCGGGATTGGGCGCTGATGCTGATCGCTGCTTCGGCAATGAAGTATCAGGAGCGGTTCAACGAGGTGGCGTCGCTGGCGCTGGTTCTGATGGCGTCTCAGGGTTGGCGCACTGCGCTGAAGATGCTCGCCGAGAAGGGGGTTGATGCGGAAGCGGTGCGGCAGCGGGTTGTGGGTGATGTGTTCACGGATCTTCTCGCGGAGGTTGTTGCGGCGCAGCAGCAGTCGGTGTAGCAGCAACTCGGTCTACCGGCGGTTCCCCATCTCGGGGGGCCGCCTTCTTTGTTTGTTTACAGGGGAATTGGGGGTGCGGAATGGCCGGTGTTGAGTTGGCTACCGCATATGTCAGCCTAGTTGCTGACACTAGTAAGTTGCCGAAGCAGGTTGGTTCGGCGTTCAAAGATATTCAGACCCAAGCTGGTGTTGCCGGTCAGGGCATGGGGTCGAAGATGGCCGCCGGGCTTGGTAACACGCTGAAGGCCGGCGCGCTTGGTGTGGCTGCTGCTGCGGGCGCGACCGCCGGCGTGGCATTCGCGAAGGGCTTTCAGCGTCTATCGGCGATCGATGGTGCTCAGGGCAAGCTCCGTGGTCTGGGGCATGACGCGGGCACCGTGCAGACGATCATGGACAACGCCCTGGCGTCGGTGAAGGGCACGGCGTTCGGGCTCGGCGACGCGGCCGGTATCGCAGCGGGTTCTGTGGCTGCAGGGATCAAGCCGGGTCAGGATCTTGAGCGGACGCTGAAGCTTGTCGGTGATGCTGCGGCGATCGCAGGCACCGATCTCGGGTCGATGGGCGCGATTTTCAACAAGGTTGCAGCGTCGAACAAGATTCAGGGCGATGTGATCGCCCAGTTGTCTGATGCCGGTATCCCAGTGATTCAGATGCTGGGCAAGGAACTTGGCAAGTCCTCAGAGGAAGTCGTCAAGCTGGCCTCTGACGGCAAGATCAACTTCGAGACGTTCCAGAAGGCGATGGAGAAGGGGCTCGGCGGCGCTGCCCTGGAGTCCGGCAACACCGTCTCTGGTGCCTTTAAGAACATGAATGCGGCGCTTGGGCGGCTGGGTGCTGAGGCTCTGAAGCCGACGTTCGCTCGTCTCGGTGGCGGGATCGGTGGGGTCACAAGCGCGATTGACCTTGCAGCGCCGAAGGTATCCGAGTTGGCGAAGGCGCTGGATGACAAGGTCTTTGCACAGGGTGTTCCAAAGCTGACCGACGCTTGGAAGGAACTATCAAAGTCCGACCTTGCGCAGGGCTCGCTGCACTCGCTCGTGACTATCGGCGGGAACCTCAAAGACACGTTCGAGGGTGTCGTGCCACCCGCGAAGCGGATAGCCGAAGAGCTGGGACGGGCATCGGCTGCTATCGGTGTGAGCGGTTGGCAGACTCTGCTTGCAACTGCCGAGGCGCTGTCGTCGGTTGCGGCATCGGTCCTCGTGCCGGCGCTTGAGACTGTCGCCGGTTTGATGGAGAGCAACACAGGCATCGTGACAGGTCTGGTCGCAGCCTGGCTGGCGTTCAAGACGATTCCTGGCCTGATCAGCCGCACTGGTGCGCCATTGTCGACGTTGAACGGACAGGCCGTGTCTGTGTCGGGGGCATTGCGGGGAATCGCCACGGCAACAGGTGGTATCACCCAGGTCGCCGGCTATGGAGCGGTTCAGATGGGCCGGTTCGGTTCGGCGGTGCAGCAGCTCGGCACCCACTCGCCTCTGATCGGCCGGTTGCAGCGAACGTTCATGGATGCTGCTGCGGGCGCGGACAGGTTCGGTCGCATGGCTGGTACGGCGGCGGTCGCGGGGCAGGGTTTGGCTACTGCCGGCGGTGGTCTGATGTCTGCGCTGGGCGGCCCTTGGGGTGTTGCGATAACGGGTGCGACTGTGCTGGTCGGTGGTCTCGCGAGGAAGCACGCGGAAGCGGCTGCAGAGGCACGCGCACAGGAGCAGGCGACCAAGGATCTTGCTACGGCACTGGATCAGGGTTCTGGTGCGATCACTGCGGCGGTATACGGAGACAAGGCCCGTGAACTCGCCAACAACGGATCCGTCGATCAGGCGGAAAAGCTGGGTATCACCGGTAAGGAACTCACTGCGGCCAGCCTTAACATGGGCGACTACCTTCCCGCGTTCACAGAGAAGGTCAAGACCGCTGGTGTCGCTGCTGTGGAGGCGTCTCAGTTTTTCAAGACGAACTCCGACAAGATGTCTGAGCTTGGTCTGACGGCTCAGGTGGTGTCGGGTGCGTTGGCGGGCAATGCCGATGACATCGCACTGGTGAATGCGCAGTTGCCGACACTTGGTGCGATGACTGCCGGCGGCGCGGCCACTATGGACGGTCTAGCGCATTCGCTGAAGGGCGGCGCGGAGGAGAACTACAACCTGGTTCAGTCGGTCGCCAAGTCCAATCAGGCGCTCACCGATGCACAGAAGATCCAGGCTGATTTTCAGTCGGCGGTGCGTGGAACGGCTGCCGAGACGCGCACCATGTCGGGTGATGTGGCCGAGCTTGGATTGCAGGTCCGCGAGGTACCCGATGCGAAGTCGGTCGTTGTCGACATTCCGACCGAGGATCAGAGGAATCGGCTGCTCGGGCTCGGGATGACTATCACGGACATTCCTGGCACGAAGACGGTCACAGTGACGGCTCCGACTGAGGAAGCGGCAGCCGGGTTGACGAACTTCGTCAATCAGCAGCGGACGATCACGGTCAAGGTTCGTGCGGAGGCTGCAGCGGATGCGTACGCGGCGAATCTTGCGGCTGACATCGCGAATGGTGGCTATGTCCACTATGCGGATGGCGGTATCCAGAACCTGCCTGGGCAGGCGAAGATCCAGCCCGGTAGCGGTGCAGGGCTGGTGCAGTGGGCTGAGGGTGAAACCGGTGGCGAGGCGTTCATTCCGCTAGCACAGTCGAAGCGGGGACGCTCCACGTCGATCCTCGCGGACGTTGCGGCACGGTTCGGGTATGGGCTGACTGCGTTCGCTGAGGGTGGAATCAACGGCATCCAAGCAGCACTCAATGCTGGGCGCTCGAACAATGGTGTGAAGTACCTGTGGGGTGGAACCGGTCCGAACGGTTGGGACTGCTCAGGTTGGGTTGGATGGCTACAGCAGATCGCTATGGGCATCGTCGGATCAACGAAACGCCTGTACACCACCTATTCGCTGCTTGATGGTTCGTTGGCTGGTTTGCAGCGCGGACTCGGTCCTGCTGGGACTCAGTTCCAGGTGGGCGTGTCGCAGGAGCACATGGCGGCAACCGTTGGTGGGCAGCCTGCCGAGTCTGGTGGCTCACACGGCGATTCCCGCATTGGGGCTCCGGCAGTTGGGGCGACAGATAGCCAGTTCACGAACTGGTTTCATCTGCCCAACAGCATGATTGCTGGTGGTGTCGCTAACTCGTTCACTCCAGGCGATCGGAGGGCCGTTGAGTGGACCGAGGACGATGACCTTTACCTCGAAGAGGCGGGCATCAATGTCCGGCAGGAGCAAGATCGCCGCAACGAAGTCCAGGAGAAGCTGAACAAGGGCGAAGCCACGCAGGCGGAACTCGACAAGGCCGATCTGGACGTGAAGAAGGCTCAGAAGAAGGTTCTGGATCTTCAGAAGCAGAAGGAAGCGGCAGGTGCTGGCAAGTATGTGGCTCCTGAGGCTCCGGGTATCGCGAAGGCATACACCGAACGGGAGATGGAACGTCTCGACGCCCAACTCTCGGTTGATGAGGCGAACGAGCGGCGTAACGAGGTGTACGACGACCCGGAGGCATCGGAGCGTGACCGTCTGCGGGCTGACATGGACCTGGTTCGCGCCCAGAACTCGCTTGCTGAGGCGATCAAGGGCACGAAGGACGGCAAGGATTATTCGGCGCGGGGGATCGCGAAGACGTTCCTTGATCGGGCGTCGGATGCTGCGCTGGATGGTGTGTTCGGGCAGATCCCGTTCGGTGTCGGTGACTCTCGTTGGGTGACCACGGACTGGAACTCGCTGATCCCTGAGGGCGATTGGACTCAGGAGCAGGTTGATTCGCAGCTTGGTGTGACGCCGGGTCAGGGTGACTGGATGTCGGCACTGTCCAAGAATCTGGAGGGTGCGCCGGCTGAGGTTGGGGACCTGTTGAAGCGGGTCAAGGTGTTTGACAATGGTGGCTGGTTGGAGCCTGGTGAGTTGGGTATCAATTTGTCGGCGCGTCCGGAGCCGATCTTCAATAGCCCGGATCAGTTGCGGCAGTTCGCAGGAAACCTCGCCGTACCGGAACGACCGAAGCAGATTGTCGACAACTCTGTCGTGTTCAATGCTCCAGTCACTACCGCTGACCCGCGCGAGCTTGAGCGAGTCATCCGCACCCGTCAGCAGAACCAGACATTCGCACAGATCAGGAGGTGAGCATGACGGTTGAAGAAGAAGTTGATGGTGCTCGCGCGCTCGAACTGTGGCGTGCGTCGATAAAGGGCGGCCCCCCCTCTACCGGACGGACCGGGCTGGGGTGATGTCTCCCACGAGGACGCCGCCCTCGACTGGTGGCGGACCAAGGAAGCCAAGGAACGGGCTCTTCCAATGTGGGTGGGCGGCAACGCCATGTGAGGTGATGGTGTGCCCCTCAGTTAAATTGGCTGAGGGGCATCACACCCGCCAYCTATAATCGTGTCGATGGACTGGATTGGCGTATCTGACGAGCTGCTGGATGAGGTCGAGCAGCTAGTGAATGCTGCCGGCCGCTCTGATGCCGGCCGGACGATCGTCGACAACCTTCTGGGGGAGGGTGAGTTTGATGCGGCTTTCGAGTCGCTGGTTGCGCAGGCGGCATCTGTGGGTGTTCGGTTCCCAGCTGGGCTGCTCGACCGGATCGAGGCTGAGGTTGTCGATGCAGACGAGGAAGCATTCACTGGCGAGTTTGATGATGATCTGCGGAAGCTGCGGCTGATCGCTGAGTGACGCTGTGCCCCCTCGGTTACCCTCAAATACTGAGGGGGCATCCATCATGGACACACCAGACCCACACATCGCGGAGATGCGGCTGTATGAGCGTATCCTCGATGAGCTTGACGGGGATCTAGGCAGCGGCGATGTCGCTGCTGGTAGTGCCGCGGATGCCGGCGAGTTCGATGTTGCGGCGTGGCTGGCGGTTGAGGCCGCCTACCACGATCAGCGGCCGTTGAGTCGCTCGTTGATGGATCAGTTCCGTGTGGAGCATCCGTTGCGAGTTGAGGATCCGGGTCTGTGGCGGCAGGTTCTGAAGTGGCTGGATGGTATTCCGGTGAAGGGCTGACCTGCTCTAGCTCTCGAGTACCCAGTTGCAGCCGAGGGTCTGCACGATCTGCCCTTCAGCCAACTGCATGTACGTCGGACCGAACGAATTGTTGCCGCCATCGGCTTCGCCCAAGCTCGCTCCCTTGTACGGCAGGTAGGTGTAGGCGCACATCGGTACGTCTGGGTTGGTTGGGCCATCCGAGTAGTAGGTGCCGGCAGCTACGTCGGTTCCGCCGACATACACACCACCGCCGAACTGGGTCTTCAGTCCTGCCTTGGTGGTGACGACCGGAACCTGTGTGGTGGTTGTGGGTGGGGCGGTCGTTGTTGGCGTCGCTGTGACGGTAATGGTCTTGTATTCGGTGACGGTCTCGGGAATTGCGGGATGGTGTGTCGTTGCTGCCACATCCTCCGACAAGTAGGAGTCCCCCGACCGCGAGTGCGGTGATCATGCGTTTCATGCGGATAGGTGTATCAAACTGGACAGACACGGCGGTTTGGTATGCCGGAATGCGAAGTGCCCCACCTGGCCTTAGGCTGGGTGGGGC
>NZ_JBFRDL010000063.1:0-23427 GCF_052113525.1 Rhodococcus sp. TAF43 | reverse complement strand
GTGCACTCCCCAGACATACGGTCCGACCTGACCCGCGCTGAGGAAATCCCTCGGTAACCGATGAGTTCCCCCCAGAGTGAGGCCTGGCTCCACACACACAGCCCGGTCGTCAGAAAGACAACGCAGCGGGTTCCCGGCAAGAAACCTCCTGCGCGCAGTGGGCAGTGGAGGCAGAACCGGCCCGATCAGCACATCTCCGGTCGGGCCGATTCGCGCGAATTTGCTGCCGCCTTCACCCGATACCAAGGCGAAGACGCTATCGGAATTGCTGGTGCACAGGAGCATTCGGCCATCGGGAGCGTCGATCTGGATCGGGTCGCTGCCGGGTCGGTGCAACGTCCATCGCCCAGATTCGTGGCACGCGAAGAGGCTCTCGCCCAGAACTGCAGCTGCCGTGACAGGGAGGTCGTCGACTTGGAGTGGGCCATCGTCGTTGTCACAACGAAACAGGCCTGTCGGGTCAGCGACCCAACAGCCCGTCGGGGTTGCCCAGATGCGGCGGCTGGGACCGATCGCCCCAGGCAGAACGTGTTCACGGGCCTTGCGATCGGTGTCGATGCTCACCAGAAGCGGCAGCTCGCAATCGATCACCCACAGCAGCCCGCCGGCAGCCGAGACCGCGCCGGGGACGATCCGCGGCCGCGTCAGGACATCGGACACATCGTCGAGGTCGAGTGTGACCAAAACACCGATGTCACGTTCGGCCTCACCGCCGTCCTGCTCGAGCATCGCGCCCCGATCGAAGAAACGCGGAGCGGCGTCGACGTCACGTAGCCGTCGATGGCCACGCAAGATCTCCCAGCTATGGGTGTCTGCTGTGCTGTGGAATCGTTCGGTGACGATCTGAATTCGAGTGACGAGGCCGCGCACTCTTCCTGCGTCATCGCCGAGCACAGCGCGGAATCGGCCCGTGAGTTCGACCTGCCCGGTCAGAGGCCGGAAACTTCGCCACGTCGCGGTCCATCCGTCGCCGCGCAACAGCCCGTGCCACTGCCATCGGCGTGGTGTATCCGGCCCGGTGTACTGCTTTCTCGGTGCGGTTGTCGCAGGCTCGAGCACAGCTCGGATGGTCACCGCGCCAGCCGCGGCGGGGGATGATTCACCGAATCGGAGTGGAAGACCGATCACCGATCCAACCCGAGGTGGCGGTATCGCACCGTCCTCGATCGCCAGATCCTCGATTTCAACGACAAGCGTTCGACGGCCGGTCATGAGCCTTTCTGCAAGGTAGTCATGTCGGTGATGCTAACAGCGCATCCGGGGCTGTGCTGTCACCTCGCGCGGGTGCTGACCGGGGGACCCGATTCCAGTCAGCACGCCACGATCGTGGCGGTCCACACTCGCGCCGCCACGCCATGCAAGCCAGAAGTTGCTCCCGTGCCTCACATGACAGCGACTGCCCCCTGCACCCCAGCTGCAATACGTACCCAGATCAGCAAGCATTAGCGGCGCGATCACTCGACACCAGAGGCAGATAACGCAAGCGACCGATGCGACCGGACACATCCACGATCGCTCCCCGTGATCCTGCCCGCGTCGTTCTGGGAACACTGGCTCGATCCATCGATCACCGACCGCGACGAGGTGCAGGCGATGGTGAACTCCATCCCCGAACCCCACCTGCAGCCCTACGAGGTGAGCACCAAGGTCAATAACGTCAGGAACAACCGCCCGGACCTGCTGAAACCGATGCACAACGACGAGTAGCCAGGCTGTTTTGATCTCGCGGGTCGGCTGAGCTGCTGGCGGAGGCGGCCCACGTGAGAAGATGCGGCTTTCCCCAGAGGTGTTGTTTCCCAGACCCTTTCGGTCGTTTGAACAGTCCAAGCAACGTCCGAATTCGGCTAGTGTAATCACTCGTGCCGACGAGGTGGGGCCTTTGGTGGGGGCCTCGTCGGTGCCGCAGCGTCCGCCCCGACCCCGACTGGGGCGCGGACGCTGCTGGACGGGGGGTGCGCCAGGGGTCGCGCCTCCCGTCCCCTTTTATCTGCACGTTCTCGGCGGATTACCCGGACCTGCGTGTGTCTGCTGGAAAGGGGTGTGCCCCGGCGTCCGGGCATGGACGGCCGAGGCACAGCGCGGGCTCCTCTGGGGAGGTTCAGCCCGCGCACCGCGCTGGGGGATCTGGGGGATCACGAGTCAGCGCGGCTGCTCCTATGAGCGGCGACGAGTGTAGCCGTCGCGCTCGCTGATCTGAAACCTGGTGCGAACCAACTGGATCACTTCGGTGAGGTGAGGATCAGGTACTGCGCTGCAGTGAGCTGGTGGGCCTTCGTCTCGTCGTCCATCGTGGTGATCTCGCCGAGGTACTGGCCGTGCTGGACGAGGCACTTGGTGCCGACGCCCTGCGGGGTGTCCTTGGTCCAGCACTTAGCGTTCGGCACGTTCGCCGGCGCCGCCGACGGGATCAGGCCGCCGCCGGTCTCGAAAGCCTGGGACATGCCGTCCATCAGTTTCTTCGAGCCGTCCTCGGTCTGCGAGAGGTAGACGTCGGTCTCGTTGACGGCCATGCGGGTGGTGCCCGTGGACTCGAAAAGGTCGAGCTTGGTGGCCGCGTCGTTCGCGAAGTGCGAGGCACCGCGCGGGCCGTAGACGGCGAACTGGCTTGTCGAGGTCTTTCCGTCGATCGGGATCGTCAGCCGCAGAACGCTGTCGACGTCGACCTTGATGTTCGCGTAGTCGCCCGGGGCGGTGGCGGCGAACTTCTCGATCAACGGACCCTGGTCACGGACCGTCTTCGCGATGGTCTGCGCGGCCCAGTCCTTCTGCGTGTCCGGGGTCTGCGTCCACTGGTAGAGGACGTACTCGTTGTACGGGGTGAACGCGTTGGTGGTGAACCCGTCGCTGGTCTGGCGGTCGCCGATACCCTGGCGACCGTTCGCCGCCTCCGCGACCCCCAGCGCACCTCGGGCCAAATGTTGGTCCGCGCCGATTCGGCGTTCTACGGGCACCCCACCGTCTCGGCAGCTATCAAGGGCGGAGCAGAGGTCTCAGTCACGGTCCTACTTGATCCCAAGGTGCGGGCCGCGATCGCTCAGATAGCCGACGACGCGTGGATCCCAATCAAATACACAGACGCGATTTACGACGAGAAGACTCGACGGTGGATCTCCCGTGCAGAGGTCGCGGAAATCCCGTTCACCGCGTTCACTTCCAAGACGGCCGCTGACCACGTCCGTGGTCGCCTCGTGGTTCGCCGGATCCCGGATCTGAATACCAAGGCCGGCGAGCCTCAGGCGGCGTTGTTCGACACGTGGCGGTTCCACGCGTTCTTCACCACCACTGACTCCAAACAGGTGGACACCGTCGCCGCGAACAAGACCCACCGCCAACACGCGATCGTCGAGCAAGTCCACGCGGACCTGAAGAACTCGGCCTTGCTCACCTGCCTTCCGGGCGATTCACAGCCAACGGCGCGTGGCTTGTACTCGCGGCCATGGCTTTCAACCTGACGCGAGCCGCAGCGAGCATCGCGGGGAGCGCTTTCGCCAGGGCTACAACTGCCACGGTCCGCCGCACCCTGATCAACTCCCGGCGCGCATCGCCTCATCCGGACGACGGATTGCCCTTCATCTGCCGCAGAACTGGCCCTGACAAACGGGTTGGACCAGGCTGTTTGCGAGAGTGTGTGGACCACCTGGTTCAAGTGCCACCTGACCACCCAGTCGATACCCGACGCGACACGAGGACTGCAGTGGAACACCCCGGCTTTGGGGGTCGGGCGGTCGGTCGTATCCATACCCGCCGAGAGTAGGACTCATCCAGGCCACCAAGTTTCGCCACCAGATCGGTGGATCGAGGTTTAGGGAAGGCTCCGTGACCGGACCTGGGCGGGGGGCATCTTCTCGTCCCCGGATACACTGCCGGGCGGCTGATTAGAGCCGCTCGAAAGAGCCTGGGGGGATCCAGACGTTGATCACCTGGTTCGCCCAGCCCAGATCGTGTACGGAGGCCACAGCGGTGACAGCAGACCTGCCGGACGAGGAACGCCTGCGTCGCGAACTCGAGATGCTCGCGGACGTCCGCCGCCGCCTGAGCGAATCCGAGGGCATGGACTTCCAGATCCCCACGGGCGCCGTGGACCAGGTCCTAGACGAGTACAACGCCGTCCGCGCACGCGACGACGAAGGCGGCGGGCAGGCTCCAGAGGAGCCATGAGTGATCCCGAAGTTGTCGAGGAAGACGAGCTTCCTGTCGACGAGTGGCCGACCCAGTTGGGCCGCACGCCCATTGGTCCGCCGATCGGCGTCCACTTCTCCGAGGACGCCAACCGGGCGCTGATCGCAGTGGCTGAACCGTGGGGGCAACGGCGCCGCAGTGCGGTCGTCCGGGTAGCGATCCGACGCCTCCTCGCGAACCAGGCCGGGCTGCAGGCGATCGTCGAGGAACGCGCACGCAACCGCGCCACCCAGCCGCCCTGCCCGGATCTGATGAACATGCACCTCGACAAAGCAACGGCCAACCAACTCACGCATCTTGCGCGACAGCTCGAGACGAAACGGGGCGAGCTGGTCCGGATCGCGCTCGACCGGTTCCTCGTCGAACTCGCCCAGCTCCGGCTCGCCGGCACCCCGTTCGACATCGAAACCGCCATCAACCGAGAGAGCTACAACGGTGAAGAGAACCGGGAGAGGATGATCCGACGCCGCCGTCTGCGGGAAGCCAAACGCAGAGCCACCGAGACGGACTGACCGCCGAGGGGACGTGTCGTCATCCCAGGCCAGAGCACGTTGGAGYGCCGTCGGATCCGTCAGTCGGGGAGCGGTTTACGCCAGATGACGTCGATGACACAGATGCGGTGGCTGGTGTCGCCGTCCCAGTCCACCCTCAGGCCTTGCGCCTCGAGCGCGTCGACGACGATGCGGCCCACGACACCATCGGTGTAGGTGGTGATTTCCTGCCGGGCGGTCTCGTCGCCGGCGCGGGCGGCGGCGACGAGAGCCGGGTCGGTGCCGGGGGCGGGCCGGAAGGATCCGTAGGACAGCCACAGGTCATCGGGTTCGTCGCCGAGGAGCGTGGCGTCCTGCATGTCGAAGAACGTGTACGCCCACTGCTGCCACGGGTACCAGCCGTCCATCGGCGGGTCGGCGGGGGTGCGTTCGTCGTCGATCTCGACGGTGCCGCAGCGGATGCAGCAGGTGAAGTTCATGCGTGCCAGGATGCTGCGCTGCTCGAGGTCCGCGAATGCCGCGGCCACCCGCAGGTAGTCGCCCGGGATCGACCACCGCTTCTGCTCGTCCAGGCGCTCGTTCCACACCTGACGAACGAGCGCGTCGACCCGCCGCCCCAGTGCAGGATGCTCGTCGGCGCCGTCGACGCAGCCGCGCGCGGTCTCGCAGATCTCGTCGAAGGTCGCGAACCCGGGAACG
This sequence comes from Rhodococcus sp. TAF43, assembly GCF_052113525.1. Taxonomy (NCBI): domain Bacteria; kingdom Bacillati; phylum Actinomycetota; class Actinomycetes; order Mycobacteriales; family Nocardiaceae; genus Rhodococcus; species Rhodococcus sp. TAF43. The sequence goes on along the minus strand of NZ_JBFRDL010000063.1, from coordinate 18,058 downwards.
ACGAGAATGCGCGCTTCCTCACGGATCTCAGCGACTTCCGCCGCAGTGAGCGAGGGCTGGGGTGTGCGCAGCCAGGGGAGCCTCATTGGGTCACCTCTGCCGCGATTGAGACCTGGCCACTGACCGCGGCTATCGGCCGGCCGGCACGGGTCGGCTGACTTCGTAGGTGCCTTCATCGTCGGTGAACGTCACGGTCACCTTCTGATTGGTCCCGCCAGCGACGATCGTGCACTCGAACCTGCTCCCGTCCGCGACCTCCTGCTTGCCCGGACACTGCACGGCACTGACGTCGCGCACTCCGTACGACTCGGTGAGGATCTGCTCAATGCCACGCTCAGCGGCGACCTTGTCCAGGGTGAGCACCTCTAGTGGGCCGGTGGGGGCGATGGGCCAGACGGGGCCAGGCGCTGGCGCGGCGGGCTCGGCCGTCGACGTACCGGAGGATTGGCGCCCCAGTAGGAACGCGGCGACGACGATCGCGAGGACAGCGACAGCCGATACTGCGATCAACGGGATCATCAGCGGACGTTTCGATGACTGCTGATCAGGTGGGTTCATCGTGATCCTCTTTCGTGAGTGCGCTTCCACTCGCGGCTGACACCGAAGTCAACCGCTTGTGCAAGAACCACCTAGGAGATGGTTCCTTCTCCTTCGACGAACAGCCGGTACCCGAAGTCCTTCAACGGATTCGATGCGCTCGTCGTCATGTACGACTCGACTGCCATCACGGCGTCGCATGGCTGCTGGCCGACCTTGAGCGCGTAGAAGGAATTGAGGTCGGGATCCTTCCAACTGTCGCCACCGAGGCGCTTCTGTGCGGGATCAGTCATCGAGAATCGGACGTAGGAGTACGGCTGCCCGTTGAGGACGCTGGTCGCCTCGATCGTGTCGTTCTTGCGCTGGAAGCCTTCGAAATTGGCGCAGTCGACAGGAAAGAGCTGTATGCGGACCGACTCCGCAATGAACTTCTCCTGTTCGTCGAGCGGCAGTTTCCCCAGGTCGATGAAGGAAAGCCCTGACAAGTCGCGTCCAGGCCATGCGACGATGGTGGCTGATCCAGCGGGTTGGCCGAGCGCGCGGGCTTCGTCTGCGTCGTGCTGGAAGACCCGGGCGTCTTCGGGCAGGTTAGTGGTGAATGTCGTCGTGCCGACGGTGAACTGGTCGGTGTAGGCGGGGCGCTCGCTGGTGGGGGCAGGGCGTGCGCTGGGATCAAGCAGAACCTCGTCGTTCGAGCACGCGACGAGCAAAGTGGCCGCGGCAGCTGCGGCGATCGTAGCGGCGACCCGGCCGCGAGTGACGTTTTCGAGCACGGGCATATGCAATGAACTCCCGATTCGATGAGTTGTGGTTACAGCAGTCCGGCGCGTTGGACGAAGGTCTTGGCAGCGGCGGTGGCGGTGGCGGTGCAAAGGGTTGGGACGGTCTAGGTGGGCACGTGGACCGGTGCGAGGATGTCTGCCAATTGTCGTCGCGCGCGGTGGATGCGGGTTTTCACGGTGGCGACGGAGACCTGTTGGTGTTCTGCGATGTCGGCGTACGGGAGGTCGGCGAACTCGGCGAGGACGATGGCGACGCGGAAGTCCTCGGGGAGTTGGCCCAGGGCGTGGTGGACGGCGTCTGCGGTCGTGACCTGGTCGTCGAACGGGGTGTGGTCGTCGGTGAGGTCGATGCCGGGGCCGTCATCGTCGGTGTCGGTGTCGTCGAGGCTGGTGGTGTGCTTGCGGCGACGGACCAGGGCGAGGGCAGCGTTGGTCGCGATCCGGTGCAGCCAGGTGTGGAAGCGGGCATCGCCGCGGAACTTGTGGAGGTTCTGCCACGCAGCGATGAGGGCGTCCTGGAGGGCGTCTTCCGCATCGTGGGCGTTACCGGTGATCTGTAGGCATACGTGCCAGGCATTGGTTCGGTAGCGGCCAGCGAGTTCTGCGAACGCACTGTGGTCACCAGCACGGCACGCGGCTACGAGTTCTGCGTCGTCCATTGCACCCCCCCAGGTTCTTTCGGTCTTCCGGTACATGCCCCCTGATGCACCGTGGGGGATCGTACCCGGCGGCGCCGAAGCGTCACCGGCCGCCGTCGGTGAGGTCCGTTCTCCCTGGCTACGGGCGGATGGTCGCGGCTTTGGGGCTCAATACAGGTCGCCGCCGAGGTCCGGGCCGTCGTCGAAGGTGGAGTCGCCCAGGGCGAGGTCGGGGAGGTCMGCGGTGGTGATGTCAGCGTCGGTGACGGCCGGGTCGAAGAATGCCCCGTCGATGTCGCCAGCCCCGTCAAGGTCCTGGTCGTCGATGTCGCCGTGGAGGGCGCCGAGATCGCCGCCATCGTCGTCGAGCAAGGCGGTGTCCGTGTCGTCGTCGAGGACGATCTCGCCATCATCGTCAGGGACGACAGGGATGTCGTCCATGTCGGGAACGAGATCGGCATCGGCGGCCGGGGTGGTGGGGTCGAGCGCGACCGACAGTGCACGTTCCCACACGTCGTCGGGCAGTGGAGGCATCGTGTCTGCCATCCCCAGCGTCCTCAGCAGTGACTCGTCCCGGTCCATCGCTCACCTCGTTGTCGGTCGTGTTCGTGTGGCCGGGCAGGTTGTCGGCGCGTTGTTCGAAGTCACGGTCCTGCTTTCCGTGACCATTGTGCCTGGTCTGATCGCTTGGGCGATTACACGCGGATGATCACGGATCGGCTGCTCGGCGCCGTGGTTGTGGCGGGTGTGTCGAGCAGTCCCGCGTCGGGGGCATCGGTGACCACCATCTGGTGCTCGGAGTCGGCCCAGGCGTCGTCGAACTGTTCGATCGGCACCTCGAGTTGGTCGCCATTGGGCACACCGGGATCCGAGAGGATCACGACCCCGCGCTCGTCGTCGATGCCGGCGACGACGAGGACGTGGTCGGGAAGGTCGGCGTCGTCGGTTTCCTGGTCGGGATGCCAGATCTCCCCGGAGTCGACCATCGCGATCACCCCGTATCCGTCGTCCAGTTTGGCGCGCAGATCGTCGAGCGAACTGCTGGTCAGGCTGCACGGCACCCCTTGGTCCTCGAGCAGCTTCTCGATGTTCGGCAGGGTCATGCCCTCGCCCGGGTCGCCCATCAACCCGAGTTCGACGGCGCGGTCGACCAACTCCTGCGGATCGGTGATGGTCGCGCCGGTGTACTGGGCAACGATCTGTCCTACCGCCGAGGGCCCGCAATACCCGTTGATCTGCTGGTAGAACCAGTTCAACGTCCACGCGGCCGGGTTGCCGTGCACACTGTCGTCGGCGGCCGCGGGGGCGACGGATTCGGGATCTGCGGCTGTGAGGTCGGGGATGTCGTCGAACGCCTCACCTGCGGTGCCAGAGTCGGGGAGCACCGGCGCGGGGTCGGCCTCGATAGCGGCGGCGAGATCGGGGCCGGCCGGGATGAGGTCGTCGAGGTCGGCGGGTTCGTCGATCACTGTGGTGGGTTCGCCGCCGGACCAGACGTGGGCGGCCAGATCCTGGTCGAAGTCGTCCATAGTCGGATCCTCCTGGGATCGTGGGTGAGTCGCGTTAGGTGGATGCGACGGCGGTCAAGATCCCCGTCGTCGCGACCGTCGGCTCCGAGGAGTGCGGTGCGTGCGACGACGGGGAGGCGGGCCGCTGTCAGACGAGGTCGCCGGGGACCTCATCGACGACCGGCGGCTCGTAGGTGTCGGTGCCGGCCTGGGTGTGGTAGCTGTCGTCAGCGGGGATCAGTGACTCGTAGGTGCTGATGTCGCCGAGCGTCCCGTCGCCGGACGTGGCGGCGGTCCGGTAGGTCTCCTGGCTGCCGTCGCCGTCGGTGTCGGAGAGGCTGAGGTCGAAGCGCCCGTCCCCATCGGTGTCGATGAGGGTGTCGTTGGTGATGGCGTCCGCGTCGGTGTCGAGGTCTACGGTGTCGAAGCGTCCGTCGCCGTCGGTGTCGATCAGGTAGACATCGGGTTGGCCGTCACCGTCGCTGTCGATCTTGCTGGCGGTGATGCGGCCGCTGCCGTCGAACTCGTCCTGGCGGACGGGCTGGACGGTGGTCGGGTCGTAGTAGGTGGCGAGGTCGACCTGGCCGTCGTCGTCGCTGTCCTCGGCGATCCGGACCGTGCCGTCGGGGCGGACCGCGGCGGCCGTCTCGTAGGTGCCGTTGTGGTCGGTGTCCTGCTCGACGAGGGTGATGCTGCCGTCATCGTCGTTGTAGTGGGTGATGGTGTCGATGCCGTCGACCCGCGAGTGTGCGAGGTCGACGCTGCCGTCACGGTCGACGTCGCGGGGGGAGTAGTAGTCGACGTTGCCGTCGACGCCGACAGCGGTGGTCAGGTCCGAGGCGGGCCCCGACGTTGCGGGGTCCTCGACTGTCTCGGCGGCACTCGGGGTGGAGGTTCCGGCGGCCGGTGCGGAGGAGTAGGTGGCGGTCGCGGGATCACCGACGACGTCCGCGGTCGACGCCGCGTCGCCGGCCGGCGCAGTCCCGGTCGCGGTGGTGGCGGTGGTGTCGTTGAGGCTGTTGTAGATTTCGTCGATCCTCTCCGTGAGAGACAGATCGGAGTCACCGACGACGTCCGCGGTCGCCGACGCCTCGCCGGCCGGCGAGTTCTCGGTCGCGGTGGTTGTGCTGGCGGTGGTGGCGGACTCCTCGGCGCCGGTGGTGGTGTCGGCGTCTGCGGTGGTGTCGAGGCCGATTTCTTCGAACTCCTCCTTCATAGCGTCGCCGATGTCGTCGAGCTTCTCCGTGAGGGTCAGATCGGGGTCGTTGGCGATGTCGTTGAGCTTGGCCTCGTACTCGGCGGCGTCTGCCTCGGTGTACTGATCGGGGTTGCTCATCGTCTCGTCCTCACTGTTGTCATCGGCGAACCTGTATCGGCTGTTGGTAGTTGGATGCAGTGGACAGCCCGAAAGGTTCCCGACGACCGCGAAATTGTTTCTGGCGACGACCGGAAATCAGCGAAACACCAGCTCACAACATGTCCCGTCCCGGGTGAGAGCTGACCTGCGAGGTGACCCGGCCAGAGATGGGCTCACAGACAGCAGGGACCGCCGAACCCTGTGTAGCGGATTCGGCGGTCCCTGTGTTCGCAGCGACGTGGCGCCGTGTCAGTTGATCAGTCCGGAGCGGGTCAGGAACGTCTTCGCGCCGTCGAGTCCCAGCGCGTCGCTGAAGCGCGCCATCACCCCGGTGGAGCTGTTGGCGTAGCTGATCGAGTAGGTGCCGTTGTAGCCGGGGCCGTCGATGTGCGCGGCCGCGGTGCGCGCGGTGTTCTCGACGAGTACGTTCTCCGCGGCAGAGGTGTCGTTCTGGAATCCCTGCCGGAGACCGACCACAGTCTTCTTCGCCTCGCGGGGGTCGACCGAGACGATGATCCCCGAATAGTCGTCGTCGACGATGCCGGCGGTCAGGGAGCTGCCCTTCTTGATCGGGCAATTCACCTGCAGGCCACCGTTCTCGGTTTCCCCGGTGGTCTTACAGGGTTCGAGCTCGCTGCGTAGCGCCGGTGGAAGCGCCGCCACCACAGCTTCTTTCGTCGTCGGCGGGGCGGCCGCGTCGCCACCGCCGGAGGACGCTGCCGATGCGGCGTCGCCGCCGGTGGCGGCGGTGGTGGTGGTGGGACCTCCCGCGGCCGCGGCGGGGTCGGTGGGGGTGTCCTCGCCGCCGGTGAGCGCGACTACACCGATGGCGCCGGCGGCCACGACGGTGAGTGCCGCGGCCGCGATGACCGTCCACTTCTTCCCTGTCATGTTCTTCGCCGGAGCTCCGTCCCCGGGGGCGGACTGCTGCCACCCGGGCGTGGCCGGGGCGGGGGCCGGGTTCCCGGTGGGGGGCTGCAGGTTCCACGGCTGCGTGGCTTCGGGCGCAGCGGGCGCAGGGAACTGTCGGGTATCCGCTGGTGCCGGTCCCGGAGCTGGGGCCGCCACCGGTGTGGGTGTGGGTGTGGGTGTGGGTGTCGCGCCGAGTCCACGCACGATTGGGGCGGCCGCGGCGAGAGCGCCCTGGGCGACGACGGTTTTCGGGTCGTCGAGCGTGGCGATCGGGCCGAGTTCGGCGAGCCGCTCGTGCACGAGCGGGATCCGGGACGAGCCTCCGGTCAGGTACAGCGCCTCGAGCTGGCCCGGGTCGGTGATGTGGGCGTCTGCGAACGTGGCCCGGGTCAGGTGCACCGCCTTGTCCAGGGTCGGGGTGATCAGCTCCTCGAACTCCTCGCGGGTGATCTGGAACTTCTCGGCGCGCCCGTCGCCGCCGGTGACGGTGATCGTCGCGGACGGCGCCTCCGACAGCAGTTCCTTGGCGCGGCGGATGGAGTCCTCGAGCGCGTACCGGACATCCATCGGCGCCTGACGTCGCAGGTAGTCGAGCAGGTCGGGGTCGCGGACGTCGAGCTGCTGGTCGACCCACCGCCGCAGGTAGGCGTCGAGGTTCTTGCCGCCGAGCCCGTTGTCGCCGCGGGCGGCGACAACATCGAAGGTGCCGGCCTCGTTGGCCTCGAGAACGGCGATGTCGAGGGTGCCGCCACCGAAGTCGAACACCGCGATCTTCGATCCTGGGGCGAGGGTGTTCGCCCGCGTGTAGTAGTGCGCGGCGGCCCGCGGCTCGGACACGGTCCGGATCTTCGAGGCGTCGAGCCCGAGGTTGGCGGCGGCGTCGAGCAGCACCTGGATCTCGCGCGGCGACCACGCCTCGGGGTGGGTGAGCACAAGCTCCGTCGGCGTTTTCCCACCGTGGGCGCCGGTCGCGCGCGTCATCACCGATTCGAGCACCGCCGCGACCGGGACCGAGGCGGGCAGGTCGTAGCCGTTGACGTTGACCATGCCCTGCGCGACGACCCGCTTCGGGGACGGCATGTAGGCAGCCGGGTTGGCTTCTGCGCGGTCGGTGGCCACGTCTCCGACCGCGATGCGGTCCGGGGATTCGACGAACACCGCCGATGACATCGTGGTGCGGTTGTGGCTCAGTTGCAGTGCCTCGACCGTCCCGGACACCGGTCCGGTGTGTGCGGCGGCGGTGTTGGAGGTGCCGAAGTCGATGCCGAGCACCCACTCACGCGACGACATCAGCGGCCGCCCTTCACGCCGCCCCGAGACGGGGACGGTACGAGGCGGTGGCACACGCGAGTCGAGCTCATCTTCGGTCCTTCCACGGTCTCGCCGGCAGGCGAGGACTTGACGGTTCGAGTAGTTAGATGCGCGCCATGCGCAAAAGGTTCCCGCCCGACCGCAGATCGGTTGTCGGCGGGGGACGCAGCCCTGCGGGGTTCGGCAGCGACTCCGCTACGCCGGCGCCCTCACCCCGCGACTCGGCTGTAGGTGTTGATAATGGTGACCAGGGCGGCGTCTTCCGCGGCGGTCATCGTCGACAGGGCCTGGGTCTGCGCCCAGGATCGGCGCTGGTGGGCTTGTGCGCGGATCTGCTCGGCGGTGGCATCCGGTGGCAGCCCGAGCTTGCCTGCGAGGGTGGGTTGTTCGACCAGACGCCGCAGCTCGGCAGTGACGGGGGAGATGGGGTCGGCGTCGAGCATCGCCTTGAGATGCTCGAACAGCACCACCGTGTGCAGGGCCGGATCCGACCGCAGGCCGTCGGTGATGGCGCGGATCTGGTCCCGGGCGGGGTGGGTGTAGGCGAGCTGGTCGAGTTCGCCGATGATCCGGCCGGCGCGGTGCACGGCAGCGAACGCACCCAGGTGGTGGGCCAGGACGCCGCGCAGGCGCGGTACACCAGAAGCGGCGACGAGCCACTCGTTCAACGCCGCCGCACCGCGGGCGGCGACCGCGCGGCCGTGGATGGTGCCGTACTCGCCGAGCAGGTCGAGCAGTCGGCCCCGCACCTGCGCCGGCACCGCGGCGGGGGCATCGGAGTCGAGCAGGTCGATCAAGTCCAGCGGGGCGATCCCATCGAGGGCGGCCAGCGCCCGGGCGTCGTTCTCCGTCAGGGACCCGGTGTGGGAGGTTTCCGCGAGCAGACCGGCGACCGGCAGCACCGTCATCACCAGGTCTTGCAAGCGGGTGGCGAGCTTGGCCGCGTGCTCGGTGGCGTGCTCGAGCGGATCCCGCGCCCCCAGCGCGCCTTCGCCGAACCCGTCCGCGCGGGAGAGCACCCCGAGCGTGGTCAGCGGGGTGAACCCGAGCTGCTTGAGAAAATCGACCTCGTCGGCGCGGGGGGTGGAGTCGAACAGGAACACCGCCGCGTCGGCGTCGACGGACGCGGCGCGGGTCTGGGCGAACCCGTCGATCAGCGCGCGGCGGGTGCGGGCCTCGTTCTCCGTGGTCAGTGTCGCCAGTCCGGGGGTGTCGACGAGGGTGTGATCGCGGATCGCCGCCGACGGCAACCAGCGGTGCAGGTAGGCAACCTGTTCCGGCGGTACCGGTAGCGCGGTGACCTGCCCGCGAACGGTGTCGACGGGCAGGCGGCTGCCGTCGAGGAGCACCGTTTCGGCGCGGGCGGGGGCGCCGTCCTGGTAGACGGCGACGACGTTGGTGGCCTCGAGCGCGGCGGTCTCGGCGACCGGCGCCCCGATCAATGCGTTGACCAGGGTGGACTTTCCGGCCTTGAGGCGGCCGACGATCACGATCCGGGGCGGCGACCACAGGATCGCCCCGATCCTGTTGGCGTGCCCGACCAGGTCCGGTCCCAGCGCGGCCAGTGCGTGCAGGGCCCGGTCCAGGCTTGCGCGAACCGGATCCAGGGGAGGTGTCATCGGGGTTATCGAGGTCATCGAACCCCACCCCCCACCGCAGGTGCAGGTGCGATCGGGGTGGCGGTCAGTTCGGCGATCAGCGCTTCAGCGCGAGTGATGTTGCCGGCGACCACCTTCCGGTTCCCTTCCAACCTGGTGAGCTTCTTCTCCCTGGTCTGTTTGTCGGACCGGGCGATCTCCTCGGCCTCGCTGATCTGTTTCTGCAGGTGCTCGATCGAGGTCTTGAGGTGGTCGCGGTAGCGGATGACGATCTCCGGGCGGGTCAACGCGAGCGCCGATTCGAGCATCCGCGAGGTGGTGGTCTTGGTCGTGGCGATCGTCTCGCGCTGCCAGGTGAGCAGGTTCGTCTTGCCCGCGCGCATGGCCTTGAAGCCGAGGTTGAACCCGACCCAGGCGACACCCACGACGGCGCCGACACCGACGACGGTGGTCACCCCGATCAGGCCACCGAGCATCGACGAACCCATCACTCCCATGGTGAGCATCGACGGATCCAGCAGCCCTTGGCGTTTGCCGGCGACCTGGTGGGTTTCGAGTGTGCGGTTCGACAGGGTTGCCACGACCTGCTGGTAGATCTCGTTCCACACAACTTCGGAGTCGAATCGCGGTTGCACGATCTGAGTGTGGAGCTGGTCGAGGAACACCGTGAGAGAGCCAGCCATCGCCGCCTGGAAGTCACGTTCCATTTCGGCGGTGAAGTGCTGCGGATTCTTGCGCAGCACGGACATCCCGTTCTTGTTGATCCGGGTGGTCCACTTCTCGCGAATCTGATCGAGACTGCGCTCGAGTTCGTCGGTGGCGTTCTGCCGGATCAGCGTCAGGTCCCGCTGCAGGTACTGCTCCCACTGCTGAGAGTGGTCCTTGAGATTCTGCAGTTCCTCGAGCTGCGCGGTCAGGTCCGGGATGGCCTGGGCGCTGTCGGTGATCGCGGCGATCTGCCTGGTCATGTCCGCTTCGAGGGTGCGTAGTCCTTCCACCGCGGTCCGCAGCCCGTTGGCGGCCGGAAGGTCCTCCGCCCGAGCGAGCTTCGCGCCGATCAGCTCACGCAGTTCGGTGATCCCGGAGAGTTCCTCGGCACGGTCGCGGTCCGGGCCGGGCGGCATCTCTGCGGCAAGTACCGCACGCAGGCTCGAGACCCCGAGCACCGGGACCTCGCGACCGATGTGCTTGCGCAGCAGTGCCCGGTTCTCCTCGACGATCGGCTTCCACCGGCGCACGTTCTTGTCGGTCTTGGTGACCACCACGATCAGCGCCTCGACCGCCGACCCGGTCGCCCGCACGAATTCCATCTCCGGTGCGGTGATCGGGGTGGTCGCATCACACACCACGACCAACACGCAGGCCTGAGCCGCCGACGACGCCGCCAGGGCCGCATACGACTGGTCGAGGCCGCCGACGCCCGGGGTGTCGATCACCGTGACGTCGCCGAGACGGCTGCCGGCAACGGGGACGATCGCCCGCGTCGGGAGCTCGTCGGCACGGATATCGGTGACGTGGACTCCCTCGCAGGAGACCCAGTCGGCGAGGTCGCCGTGGGGGATCTGCTCGGCGTGGTCCGGGAACAACAGCTGCGCGGTACCGCCGGGCTGGTCGTCGGTGGCCTCGGACAGTGCGATCGTCGTCGACGTCGTCACATCCACTCCGACCGGAGACGCATCACGCCACCCGACGAGCGCGTTGACCAGGGAACTCTTACCGCGTTTGACCTCGCCGACCACCACTACCGACCGGATCTGCTCGAGACCGGAAACACGCTGCTCGGCAAGGTCGCTGAGCTCGTCGTAGCCAAACGGCCGCAGGATCTTGCCCGTGATCGACGCCAGCAACGTGTCAGCACGCTGCCGCGGGGACGCGGCACCGTCGGCGGTGTCCTGTTGCCCTGCATCGTTCACGATCCCCCCAATCCCCAGTGCGTTCCTCGGCAGGCGCCGGCGCGGATGAGACAGTAACGCGGTCCGCCGCCCGCCTCGGTGCGCAGGTCATATCCATACCCTCGTCGGGTGTGACGCCAGACACATTCGTGTTCTCGGTGGGAACCTTCCAGCCGCCCGGCACATCCAACTTGGTGACATCACCCCCACCAGGACACGCACACGCAGTCCGCGGGGACGACGAAAGGAGCACGAAGGTGCGGACGACGACATGGATGCCGCGGGCGGCGGCAGTGCTCTGCGCGGGTGTACTGCTGGCCGGCTGCAGCAGCACCGACGATCAGCCGACCGCCAAGTCCGGTGGCGACGCCGCCACCACCGCGGCCGTAGACCCGGCAGCACTCGACACCGGCAGCTACCCGACCAGCCCGGCCCCCGAATACAGCCGAGCCACCCCCGACAACATCGTCGAGGTCGAAGGCCAGCGTCTGGCCCAGTTCATGGTCGTCCCCTTCGAGGTCGACCCCGAGCTGACCGTGGGGAAGATGCCGACCATGGTGATGCGCAGCGGAAAGAACCTCGGCGTGGTCATCAGCAACGCGGCCGGTGATATCGCCAATAACCACAACATGCTCTACGGCTATGTCACCACTGCCGCGATCAACACCCCGAAGATCACCGATCCGTCCCGCTCGGTCGTGCATGCGGTGATGCGATTCGGCACCCCAGAGGAGGCCGCCGCGGCTGCCCGCGAGATCCACACCGAGATCACCACCGTCGACGACGGCGCCGGCATCCATAAGCCGGAAACGATCGACGTTCTGCCCAACACCCTCGTCTCCACCAGGGAGAACAGCTTCGCGGCCGGTCCCGAAGTATCCGTCAACGCCCTGACCGCGCATGGCAACTACCTGATCTACACCTACGCGAACGCCCCGGCCGCGCAGAAGGACTGGACCGCCCAGGCCGTCGCGAAGGCGCTGAGCCTGCAGGGGCCGCTGATCGACAAGTTCCCCGCCACCCCCACCAAGGAACAGAACGGCGGCAAGCCCGCCGAGCTGCCCATGGTCGACCAGGACAAGATCCTCATCTACGCGATCCCGGAGGCCGATGCGCAGGCCCAACTCGGCGACGACTTGGCCGTCTACGGGCCGCGTGGGATGTCGCACCGCTCGACCAACCCGCCCGTGACCTACCGGGTCCTGAGCGAGACCGGCTCCGAGCACAACGCCGTTTCCAAGACCACCGTCTACCGCGCCAAGGACGACGCCGGCGCCCTGCGGATCGTCGAGGAGTTCACCAACGACCTCACCTCCCAGGGCTTCACCCCCGCGCCGTCGCCGCAGGGACTTCCGAACGCCACCTGCGTCACCAACGACACCACCCGCGGCACCGCGGACTACTGCATGGTCGTCAAGGGACGCTACGTCGGCGAAGCCAACGGCCTCGACAACAAGAAGGACGTCGACCAGCAGATCTCCGCGCAATACCTGATCCTCGACAAGGCCGACCAGAACGCCTGACAGCCAGTCGAGTACACCACCGGTGGTCGCCCACCGATGCCGACAGGCTTTGGCGAACACGACCGCCGGCCGGGAACCTTTCGGCCGCTCGCGGCATCCAACTGTGTAGTTGCAGTTCTCCTGACCAGAAGGAATCGAGCAAGCCATGACTACGCCCACTCCATCGAACTCCGGTATCCCGAGCGACCCGAGCGCGTCCTTCACAGCCGGCGGCGCGGGATCCGCCGGCGGCTCCATCGTCGATACGTTCTCTATCGACCTCAGTGACATGCTCGCCGACCCGGGCTCGTCCGAGGTGTCGATCCAGTCGTTCGACGCAGGCGTCTCGGTCGGCGGTGGTGTCGCGTTCGGTGGTGGCGTGGACATTTCGGTCGGCGCCCCGGAGGGGATCCCGCAGGTCAGCGTCGACGTCGGTGGCCAGTTCGCGACCGAGGGGCAGTTCGACTCGTACGTCAGCTACGACGACGTCGACCTGTCCACCGACGCCGCGACGGGCACGAGTGACGTGTCGATCGAGTCGGTGGACGGCGCGGTGTCCGGGTACGGGGGAGTGCAGGCCGGCGGCGAGTTCGGCGTCGACTTCAGCGTGAACCCGCTGGACGGAGTCCCGGAGGTCGGTTTCAACGTCGGCGCCGAGTTCGCCGCCGACAACGGGTTCGACATCGGTGGCGGATACGACCACGTCGAGATCCACCAGGAGGACGGCGGCGACTTCACGCTGTAGATGTGCAGCGGCGACGTCCACCCGTCGCCGCGACAGYGAGACGATTCTGGAAGGCCCGGCGCACCGCGCCGGGCCTTCGTCGTTCCGGCACCACCGCCCCGCGCACACTCGGGAACCTTTTACCTCTCCGGCGCATCCAACTCAGTGACAGTTACTGCAAGCGAAGGACATTCACGATGTACCCCAACTACGATCCCGCCGCCACGATCTCCCCGCCGCAGTACGGCGCACCGACCCGGTCGCAGCCTCCGAAGTCGAACGTCGGTTGGGCCGTCGCCGCGCTCATCTTCTTCTGGCCGCTTGCCTTCTCAGCGTTCACCCACGCGACGAACGTCTATCCGCTGTGGGCGTCCGGTGACCTGGCCGGCGCCCAGTACGCGTCCGAGCGGGCCAGACGCCTCGGCAAGACTTCGCTGATCGTGTGGGCCGTGCTGTGCGCGCTGATCGTCGTCTTCTACGTCGTCGTCATCGGGTGGGCCGTCTCGAACGCCACCGACATCCCCGTCACCACTTACACCGGGCCAGCTCCGACGACCACGCGCGGGCGCTGACCGGCTGTGAGCGAGATGGGGGCGGCGACAGCGCGATCCGCGGGCCTACGGGGGTGGTGTTCACGGCATCATGCTGTGAACATCGCGGTAAGCATCGTCCTGTCGGCTGGAGCGATCATTTTCGGTGGATACGCTGCGTTGCTGACCGGGTTGTTCGTAATGGTCACCGACGCGTGTCGTGCCGACGATTGCAACGACGACGTCGTGGCGTGGGCGATTCGGTCTGGATGGGCGAGCATCGTGTTGATCCTGGCCGCAATGGTCGCCCTGGTCGTGCGGTCGCTGATTCGCCGGCGGTGCGCCGTGTGGTGGCCACTACTCGCGGTCCCACTGATCACCGTGGCGTGGTTTCTCTGCGGCATGATCGCCTCCGCGGCAGTCCCTCCGCCGTGACGGCCACGTCGATTCCGGCGAGCCGACCAGGGCTGACCGTGATGACGACAGGATGGCGCATGACCGCGCGAACCACCGGGGCCGACAGCGTAACCACCGAACCGCTCCCACGCTGGAAGACCACCGACGAGATAGCCGTGGCCCTACTGGGTCTATCACAGCAGGCGTCGCGATGGGCGCGACCGGTCTGACCGCGCTTTTCGCAATGGCACCGAAAGCTGCCCAGCCGACTGCGACACCAGCGCCGCCGGACAAGGGCATCGCGATCACCTGGTTCGGCGCCGCGGCCATCATCGTCGCGATGATCGCCGGCATCGCATGGTCGAAGAGCAACGACCAGCGTCGTTCTTCTGACGGCTCCTCGCCGCCCCCGCAATCGTCGAGATGTACTTCCTCGGCGCGGCGATCACGCAAACCGCGATGGTGCAATGACCGGTGAGGAGGCCCCTCGGCGCCCGACGCCAGCGCAGACAGTCCGGCCACGGCGCGGACCTTTCATGGTCCGGCTGAATCAGGTCTATCGGCGTCATCGGAGATGGCGGGGCGGGCGTCGACGTCTCACGGGACGAAGCCCGGCGGTTGGCGCCCTGCTCCAGCGAAACCCCTTGGTGCGCCGGGCTCTTCGCCTATGCCGGTCATGGAATCTGCCCGGTCGTCGGAACCTTTCGACGTCCCGGCGCATCTAACTCTGTGACAGACACTGCAACAGAAGGACATTCGCGATGCACCCGAACTACGATCCCGCCGCCATGACGCCCGCCCCGCAGTACGGTGCACCCGTCCAGCCGCTGCCGCCGAAGTCGAACATCGGCTGGGCCGTCGCCGCGCTCATCTTCTTCTGGCCGCTCGCCTTCTCAGCGTTCACCCACGCGACGAACGTCTATCCGCTGTGGGCGGCCGGCGACCACGCCGGCGCCCAGCACGCCGCCGAGCGGGCCAAGCGCCTCGGCAAGATCTCCCTGCTCCTGTGGGTCGTGGTGTGGGTACTGCTCGTCGTCTTCTACGTCGCGGTCATCGGCTGGGCAATCTCGAACGCCGCCGACATCCCCACCACCACGACCTACAGCACGATTCCGACCACCACACACGGGCGATGACCGACTCCACCCGGGCCGACCCCGAGAAGGACGCTGACGCAGTCGCTGCCACCATCGCGCTGCTGGCGGCAATTGCCCAGACACCGCCGAAGCTCCTCGACATCTGAACACGACGGACCGCCCGCACCTTCTCGCGCTCGATGCGCCAACGGTTCCCATTCCGCCGGCGTCGACCAGGGCTGACCGCGACCGCGACCGGATTCCCCATGACCGAGACCGCCACCAGCACCGTTCACCAGCTGCGAGGAAACCGGGCTGGAACGAGTGACCTGCGCGGACACCCGCGCCGCGGGCGCGACGAGAGAAAGAGCAGGCGCGGCGGGAGACCTGGCTGCTGCTGGCTTCATGACCACGCCGAGAGGCGAGAAGCGGCGACACCTCGCGGCCCGAGAAGTTTCGACCCAGCGCGCAGTACGAATCCTCACCTCACCGAAGTAATTGATCCACACCGCTTTAGGGACAGCCGCTCTATCCTCTACACTCAGCGGCAGAAGCTTCCGCACCGGTCGTGATCCCCCAGATTTATCCGGTGCGGGTGCGCAGGTTCGTCCCCCCAAGGAGGCCCGCGCAGTGCCCCGGCATTCCCCCACGAAAGCCGGGGCACACCCCTATTCGGCGCCGACCAGCGCCAAGATGCGCGGCCAGCAGGAATCATCACCAGTCACGAAGCGCAGAACCGGCAACGGGAGGTGTGCGGATTCCCCCTGCAAGACCCGCACACCTCCCGCTTGTCGACGTTCAACTCTCCACCGGGATGGATAACGAAACGCCGCCGTGYCCACCGAGCCCCCTGCCCTCCCCAGGCCCCTTCACCGCGGACACGCACGTTCACCATATCGAATCTTCGCACCCCAGCAAACGGACCAAACGCTCGAAAGGGAGTGTGGTTCAAGCGATCCCGAGATCAAGCAAGCCGCCATCCCGACGGTGTCCCGCGCGGCGCCGCCCCGAAGGAGTCGCGCGACTGGCCGAGGCCGCCTACAGCAGCGCCTGGTACGCCGCCGGTTGTGCGGTACAGCTGGCCGTGTTGGCGGTCGCGGCGGGGACGCTGAACATCACCCTCCGGCGCTGGCGATCCTCGCGACGACAGTGAGTTGCAGAACAAGTTCTCTCGCAATTGTCTGGACGACAGCGGCCTTGGGCTCCGTGCCATAGGTTGCAACGGCGGGCAGTACCAATGTTTCGATGTCTATCCGTCCTGAACGAGCTGAGGAAAGTTGAGGCCCGGCCCGATCCACTCGGGTCGGGCCTCACGGCTCGTGGTGTGTCCCCCAGTCGGCCCTCCGGTAGGAGGTCCTGGTGACGGATCGGGGAATCAGCGACTCCAGCCGCTCGAGTTGAAGTTGAAGATTGGTCCGTGAGTGCCATCTGGTCGTCTCGGCGAGATGCACGAGTATGTGCTGGGCTTCCGGTCCCCCATTAGGCCGAGGAACCAATTGAGCAGCGATCCAAGTCGCGCTCGAATCCCGCGCGGGCGTTCGATGAACGCCGTGTCGTTTGTCGGAATCGGATCCGACCGAACGTAGTGGAACGCTCTGCTAGCAGTCTGTTCTGACCGATCGTTGTCTTCCATATCTGATGGTAACTCGATCGTGGAGTTCCCCGGACGATCGTGCCAACCTTCTGCCAAAGGCTCCGTGCCGAACGGCCCCACCGAGACTCTGCGCAGGTGGTGTCTCGCGGTGTGTCAGTGTTCGGTTCGCAGGTAGTAGGTGGCGCCGCTTTTGAGTTCGTCGGCTGTGAAGGACTGCTGTGCGAACTGGTTGATGGCGATGACGTAGCGGCGCTGGTTGGCGGGGACGGCGTCGAATTTCCCGGTATAGGTGCAGGCGATCGTCCCGTCAGGGCGTTGGGTGACAGTATCGAGCTGTAGTGATGACGTCGTGGCGGCGGAGGCGGTGTCTCCGACTATGACCGCGATGTCGTTCGGGGCTACGTCATCCCCTCCGATGGCGCAGTGGCCGGTGTCGGCCGAGGCGTGGTCGGCGTCGCCCGTCAACGTGACCGTTGCGCTGAAAGTGTCGGGCGCATCAAGGTTGGTGGCGCAGCTGGTGACGGTTAGCCGGGGGTCATTGGGCGACTCGCAGTGCCGCAGAGGTCGTCTCGTCGTGGCACTGGTTCCACTTCGACGCGACCTCCGCGGCCGGCGAGGGTGATGGTGCTGCGTCGGGGCCGCCGCCCTCGAGCGGTGGCCTGGACGTCGAGGTCGATGCCGGTGATGCGGCCGTACCCGGTGTCGAGTCCGTGGTAGCGGGCGACGCGGGCGTCGAGCTGAAGGTCGGTCGAGGCCAGCGACCATCGGTGACCGCGAGGATGGTGCCGTTTTTGCGTGCCCTCGCTGCGACGGCGCGGGCACGGCTGGGTGGCACGTCGACTCCCCCGAGCGACAGGACCACCAGGTCGACACCGTCTGCCAGCACGGCCGCGACCTCGACCGGGTCGGCCGAGCCCTTCGACGCTGGTCGGGGCGCTGGCGGGTTTGCGGCGGATGCGGCCTGTGCGCAGGGCAGCTGCGACCTGCTGTTTCAAGCCGCCGCGGGCCTGGACATACAAGGCCTGGTAGATCGTCTCCACGCTCACCCGCATCTGCTCGTCGTCGGGATGTTCCTTCTTCAGAGCGTTGCAGATCTGCTGAGGTGACCAGCGTTTCCCGAGCCCTTCGACAACAAAATTGCGCAGCGGGCCGTCTTCAAGGAGCCTGCGAGGTTTCGGCCGCGGACGGCGTCTCGCGGAGGCGCGTTGGGCGCCGTAGGGGCGGTAGGAGCCGTCCGATGCACTGTTGGCGGCGATCTCCCGCATGAGCGTGCTCGCTGGCCGCCCGAGGTCGCGGCCGATGGCCCGCAGCGACGCGCCTTCCGCCCGCAGGTCCTGGATGCGTTCGCGCTCAGCGAGCGTCAGAAACCGCGGGTGCAGGGGCTTTTCGAGCACCGCGACCGGAACGTGTTCGGAAACATCTACCGTTGTCGTCACTCCAGTGGTGTAGTCGACCCGGCGCCCATCTGGGTAAACGCGGGACTGGCTGGACCTTCGAACACCGTTGTCCCAATCCTGGGCGGTGCGGTAGTTCACCCCGACCTGCGCGGCGGCCTTCCTCCGCGAGATTCCGATAGAACGCAACCTCGCGTACTCGCCCCGGCCTGGATGCGGTGTGCGTCCTCCATGACCCGATGAGGACAGCCCAGCCCTTCGTGCCCACCCATACCCGGTATTCCGATTGATCCCGACAGCCCGGGCC
>NZ_JBFRDL010000062.1:0-24909 GCF_052113525.1 Rhodococcus sp. TAF43 | reverse complement strand
GTGTTCGACTTGCCGCCCGAGCCGTCCGAGGCGGCGAACAGGATCCGCGCGAGTTCCACGCGGCGGCGCTGACCACCGGAGAGGGTGCGCAGCGGCTGCTCCAGGATGCGATCCGCCAGCCCGAGGCTGTTGCAGATGCGGGCCGCCTCGGACTCGGCCACGTAGCCGCCGAGCGTGGAGAACCGGTCCTCGAGCGAACCGTACTTGCGCACGGCCTTGTCACGGACCGCGTCGTCGACGGCCTCGGCCATGATGGTCTGCTGCTTTTCCATCTTGCGCATGATCTCGTCGAGTCCGCGCGCCGACAGGACTCGGTCCTTCGCGAGGACGTCGAGGTTGCCCTCCTTGGGGTCCTGCGGCAGATAGCCCAACTCGCCGCTGCGGATCACCGCGCCCGCGTAGGGCTCGCCTTCCCCCCGCCAGGATGCGCAGGGTGGTCGTCTTCCCGGCACCGTTGCGCCCCACCAGACCGATCCGGTCCCCGGCCTGCACACGCAACGCCGAACCCGGGGCAGACAACAGCGTCCGCACACCGGCACGAACTTCGAGGTCGGAAGCGGTAATCACAAGTGTTCTCCCAGTAATCAGAAATTAGACAGAGCGGATCGACTTCACAGGCATCGTTTCGAGTCCGAAACTGCGAATCCGGCCGACCCGAATGGAAATGGCCTCGGGCCCGACTCGAAAACTGCGCGTGTAGTCGATGAAAGAGATGGCACATCGGGATTGATCCTGATGTGAACGATAGATTCGCGGAATATCACGTCCACGAAGCTGAACCCGTGGACGGAAGCCGAACCTGTAGGCGGCGGAGGAGGAGCCTAGCCTCTCTCGATCCAGACCAAGCCCGCATGCAGCCGCTCACGGGCCTTCTTGGCTGGCTGGACATATATGGCAGAGCACTTTAGCGCAGTTCCGTGCCATTGCCAATCTGTCGCCCGACGGGGTCTGCTCGACGATCGTGGTGGCGGTCCCGCTCGGTCGATCGTGCGCACGGTAGTCCGACCTGAGGTCGAAGGAAATCGGTAGTGTCGATCAACCATGGAGCCGTTAGCTTTTCCCGAGCTGGCCGCGGTACCGGCAGGCCAGGTGACACTGTCGGATCGGCGGACGAGTAGCAGTTGGTGTGTCGAGGTGGGGGGCTTCGAGATCGGGGTCGGCGCGGTGACACAGGCCGAGTACGCCGACGTCACCGGCGAGTGGCCGGGCGCGTCGCGGAATCCCCGTCGCCCGGTGGAGGGCGTGTCGTGGTTCGACGCGATCCTGTTCTGCAACAAGCTTTCCGCGCGCGCCGGCCTCACCGCCGCCTACCGGGTCGCCGGCGACCACGTCGGGTGGGACACCGGGTCCGACGGCTACCGGCTGCCGACCGAGGCCGAATGGGAGCGCGCCTGCCGGGCCGGAACGAGCGGACCGCGGTACGGGCAGCTGGACGAGATCGCCTGGTACGGCGACAACTCCGACGGGCGCCCGCACGACGTGTGCGGAAAGCTGCCGAACGGATGGGGTCTGCACGACATTCTCGGCAACGTCTGGGAGTGGTGCTGGGATCTCTACGATCCGGAGGTGTACGGCAGCTATCGGGTGCTGCGCGGCGGCGGGTGGGCGGACGCGCACTGGAGTTGCCGGGCGTCGGTGCGGCGGCGCAGCCACCCCACGTACCGCATCGACGACGTCGGGTTCCGGATCGCGCGCGGATAGCCGATCCGGTCCTTCGGATCGGTAACGAACCCCGATCGACGGTGGAACACTGCCTACATGTCCGACGGGCGAGAGCAACCCCGCACCGGCCCCGACCCCGATGACGACGAGCGATCCGAACCGGATACTGCCTGGGATCTCGCGTTCGGGATCGGTGTCCCGTTGGGCCTGCTGGTGGGGGCGTGTGTGGCGTTCTTCTGCCTCGGACCGGCGGTGGTCGCGCTGCAGCATGCGCTCGACGTCCCGGAACTGTCGCCGGTGCCGACGAACCAACGACGTCCGGGTGAACCCGGGCCGACCGCGATGTACTGGGTGACGTGGCTCGTGCCGCCGCTCCTGGTGTTCGCATGCGTCGCGGCGCTGTGGGTGTGGCGGCTCGCGCGGCCCTTCGCGCCGAGCTGATGTACGTCACGCTCGCCGAACAGCCTTCCGAAAATTGATTCGCGGACCTTGTCGATCTGGCGTCTTCCCGTTCGACGTCCTGGATGAGAGGGTCGAAACGCGACCCCGACGAAGGAGCGAACCGATGAAGTACATGCTGATCATGCGCGCCACCGACGAGGCTGTCGAGGCATACAAGGAAGTCCCGTTCGAGCAGGTCATCGAGCAGATGGGCAAGTTCAACGAGGCCCTGATGAAGGCGGGCGTGCTGCTGGCCGGGGAGGGCCTGTCCGACGCCGAGGAGGGGTTCGTCGTCGACTTCTCCGGCGACACCCCGCTCGTCACCGACGGTCCCTACGGGGAGACCAAGGAACTGTTCAACGGGTTCTGGATCCTCGAGGTTGCGTCCAAGGAGGAGGCGGCCGAGTGGGCCAAGCGGGTTCCGCTGGGCCCGGGGGCGAAGATCGAGGTGCGCCGGGTGACCGGGCCCGAGGACTTCCCGCAGGACAACGAGTGGATCCAGAAGGAAGACGGCTGGCGTGAGGAACTCGAGAACCGCAACGCGTAGCCGGATGCCCGCCACGCCGACGGAGCACCGCCCGGACCCGATCGAGTCCGCGCGGCGCTCCGTCGCGGCCGTGTGGCGCATCGAGTCGGCGCGCATCGTCGCCACGCTCATTCGTACCGTCGGCGATTTCGGCCTGGCCGAGGATCTTGCGCAGGAGGCCCTCGTCGACGCGCTCGCGCAGTGGCCACAGACCGGTGTTCCGGCCAATCCCGGGGCCTGGCTCACCACCGTCGCGAAACGCAAGGCGATCGACGGTTGGCGGCGCCAGGAGCGCTACGACGACCGCCTCGCCACCATCGCACGCAACCTCGAGACCGAGGAAACCGCCGCGACATCGGACGAGCTGCCGTGGGATCCGGACCGGATCGACGACGACGTGCTCCGGCTGCTGTTCGTGTCGTGCCATCCGGTGCTGTCGCGGGAGGCGCAGGTTGCGCTGACCCTCAAGGTCGTCGGCGGCCTGTCGAGCGAGGAGATCGCGCGCGCGTTCCTCGCGTCGACCGCCGCCGTGCAGCAGCGGATCGTCCGCGCGAAGAAGACGCTCGCCGCCGCCAAGGTGCCGTTCGAGGTGCCGCCGCGGTCCGAGTTCGGTGACCGGCTCGGCGCCGTCCTCGGTGTGCTGTATCTCGTGTTCAACGAGGGGCACGCGTCGAGCGCGGGTGACGAGTGGATGCGTCCGGAGCTCAGCCGCGAGGCCGTCCGCCTCGGACGCGTTCTGGCCGAGCTCCTCCCGCACGAGCCGGACGTGCACGGGCTGGTGGCGCTTATGGAGCTGACGGCGGCGCGCTTCCCGGCGCGGCTCGATGCCGACGGCGACCCGGTGCTGCTCGCCGACCAGGATCGTCGCCGGTGGGACCACGGCGCCATCATCCGGGGACGCGCCGCGCTCGCCCGGGCCGACGCGATCGGACGCGGCCGCGGCGCCTACGCGTTGCAGGCGGCGATCGCCGAGTGCCATGCGGTCGCACCGTCCGTCGACGACACCGACTGGGACCGGATCGTTCTCCTCTACGAGGCGCTCGGTCGTCTGGCACCGTCGCCCGTGGTCGACCTCAATCGCGCGGCGGCGGTCTCGATGGCGTCGGGCCCCGCTGCGGCGCTGCGGATCATCGACGATCTGGTCGACGGCGGGCGGCTCGCCGGCTATCGGCTGCTGCCCGCGACGCGCGGCGAACTCCTCGCCAGGCTCGGCCGGAACCGGGAGGCGCGCATCGAGTTCGAGGCGGCCGCCGAACTGACCGGCAACGAGCGCGAGCGAAAGATCCTGCTGGACAAGGCGGCGGCGCTTCCCGGCCGACATGAGTGAGCGGATCAGCGGTCAGTCATCGAGAATGCCTTCTTCTCAATTTGTCCAGACTCCCTTGCAGCGCCGATACGCTCGTCCCCATGCGTACCGATCGAAGGCACCGCCTCAGATGCACACTGTCGATCGCAACGGCTGCCGTGTCGGCCCTGGTGCTGGCAGGCTGCAGCGCCGAATCGTCGGCTGTCGCAACTTTGTCCACGTTCCTGGCTCCGCCGTCGACCGCACAGGCGCGGACCACGATCAGTGACGATCAACTGCGCGCGATCGCCACCGGTGCCGCCTCACGACTCGGCGAGAACGATCCGACGCGAATCGAGGCCGTCCTGACGACCAGATCCGCGGCCAACGGACTCGTCGGTGCCGAAGGCTTCGACGATACGGCCGCTTACATGATCCAGGCCCACGGCACGTTCTCGACAGCCTGGCAGCACCGTCCGAGCGGTGTCGATCTGCCCCCGACGGTGACTGGGGTGTTGATGCTGATCGTTGATGCGCAGACCGGCGAAGGTATGGACAGCGGCACGAGCGGTGAGCCCGCCGATCTCACGAAGCTCGGGAAGGTGATCACCCTCGACGGCTGAGCGCTGGGCTCGCTGCTACGAAACCGGCTCGGGATCAGGCGAGTTCGTCGTGATGTCCGGCGTCGGCGTCTCGGCAAGCGTGCGATCCGGCGGGGTCGGCGCACTGCCGCGGAACGCGACGACCGCCGCGCCGATCAGGACGGCCGCGTAGATCAGCACGTACATGTTCACGACGATGTCCCAGGCGATCCAGTTGGGCGGGAACAGGTACAGCCCGACGACCACGGTGTCGTCGGGGAAGCGGTAGGCCCACGATCCGGCGATACCGAACAGCGCGATCACGCTCGCCCACCACCACGCGTTCGTGAGGGCCCGGTGCACGAGGTAGACCATCAGCGGCACGAACCACACCCAGTGGTGGCTCCAGGTGAACGGGGAGACCACCGCGGCGGTCAGTCCGGCGACGGTGACCGCGAGGAGACGCTCGCCGCCGCGATGGAGTCGGACCACCACCCACATGCTGACGGCGACGACGGCCGCGGCACACAGCAGCCACACCCACGTGGGCACCGGTCCCCCTGCCAGGCGCGTGATCGCGCCGCGCAACGACTGGTTGGCGGGATGCGAGTCGTCCGCGATGCGCGTGGAATCGAAGAACGTCTCGGTCCAGTACTGCCACGAGTCCTTCGGGAGGACGACCCAGCTTCCGACGACGGTCGCGACGAAGGTGGCCGCCGCGACCGCCGCGGCCCGCCACCGGCGCAGCACCAGGTAGTAGAGGACGAAGTATGCCGGCGTCAGCTTGATCCCGGCGGCGATACCGACGCCGACGCCCTTGAGCTTGCTGTTCTCGCCGCGCGAGACGTCCCACAGCACCAGTGCCATCAGGACCAGGTTGATCTGGCCGTAGAACAGCGTCGTGCGGACCGGTTCGAGGAACGCGCAGGCCACCGCCAGCAGTGCCGAGACGGCAATGACGCGGCGGGTGACGAGGTATCCCAGCATCCGCCAGCACAACGCGACGATCGCCACCAGCAGGAGCAGGTTGACGCCCATCCAGATGTACTTGTCGATGCCGCCCGGAAGGAACCCGAACGGGATGAACATCAGCGTCGAGAACGGCGTGTACGTGTAGAGCAGGCCGTGGATCACCGGTTCGGTGTAGAGCGGCAGACCCTCCATGACGTGCCGCGCGCCGTCGCGGTAGACATCCAGGTCGGCGCCGCCGGCCAGGATGCCGATCATGGGCTCCCTCGGGTCGACCAGGGTGAACAAGAGCACCGCGGCCGCCAGCGCGAGGAAGGCGAGGGCAGCCGTCGTCGGGCCCCCTCGCGGGAACGGTCGACGAGCACTCGGATTCCTGGTTGCGCCGTGCATGGCTGTGTCCCTCCCCCGGACGCCGCCTCGGCCTCGCTGCCGAGGCGATCGAGACAAAGGTAGCCAACCGACCGAACCGCGGTAAATCCGATCCTGGTGACCGGGCGGTCGGGTGGCGGCCGGTCCGCGCTGTAACGTCTCCGCCCCGGAGACCGACGTCTGTCATGACGTGACGTGCGGTTCGGGGGGGTCGACCTGCATGTGTCTTGGTGAGGTCGGGATAGGGGAGTTGACATGACAATTCGCGGATTCTTTGCGCGACATCGAATGGCTGCGCGGGTGACGACGCCGGCGGCGCTGGGTGTGGCGGTCGTCGTCGCGCTCACGTGGGCGTTGTCGTCCCCGCCACCGAGCACGGTGGACACCCAGCTCACGGCGTCGACGACGGAGTGCCGCGACATGGTGACCGTCTCGATCGCCGGCCGCAGCGACACCCCGGTGGCGGGCACCACGAAGATGCTGGTCGATCCCGACGGAAACGAGCTCCCCGCGGCCCTGTCGGACGACTACAGCAGTGGACGGATCGACCAGGTCATCAACGCGCCGAACGGCGTCGTGGATCGCGACGCGTACGCCGCGCTGTACATCGCCTATCCCGCGAACATGGCCAGCTACGACGACGCCGTCGCCGCCGGTGTGGCGAACACCGAATCGGTGATGCGGGCCATCCGCGTGTCGTGCCCCGACACCAAGTTCTCGATCGTCGGATACAGCGAGGGCGCCGACGTCGCTCGCCGGGTCGCGATGAACATCGGTCACCAGGAACCCGACGCCGACCAGGGCTACGGGATCGTCGACCCGTCCAACGTCGTCGGCGTCGTCATCTTCGCCGATGCGGGCCGCGGGGCGGGGCAGGGCCCGTTCCCCGGTGCGAAGAACCCGTTCGGCAACCCGGACGGCTTCGACACGAAGTACCAGAACGGCAAGACCCCGGTGCCGGGTCAGGGTGTCCTCCCGAACACCGGCGACGACGACTTCGGTGCGCTGGGCGGCAAGGTCGCGTCCTTCTGCTCCGACGGCGACTTTACTTGCGCTGCACCCCAGAACATCTCGCTGTTGCAGCTCGTGGTCAACGTGGGCAGGCAGATCAACGTCGATCGGCTCGAAGGCGAGGGCCTCACGCCGGCCACCGGTCAGGACATCGCAGTCGTTCTGGGCCGCATCGGATACGACGCCTTCCTGAACATCCAGTCGCAGCCGAACTGGATGCGGAGCGACGAGACCTTCCTGGACGTCCTGCTGAAGGTGTCGGACCCCGACTACGTGCCGGGCGAGTCGACGACGCAGACCCCGAAGGACGTCAGCTCGATCTCCACCGACGAGATGTCGCCGCTGGCGTACCTGCCGCAGAAGGTGTTCAAGGAGATCGTCGGGCTGATCGTGACGAACCAGAACACCATCCCGGTGATCCTGAGTGATCCGTACCAGATGACCCTGGCCCCGGACATCGGCCACCACTTCGACTACTGGCGCGACGCCGACGGCGCGATCGGCAAGCCGTTGACGTCCGCCGAGTACGCCGCCGCGTGGCTGACGTACCTGGCCAAGCAGGCGCAGAACGGAAAGCCGGTCGACCCGGCGGCGAAGCCGACCGCGACCGAACTGGCCGACGCCCTCACCGAGCTGGCGGCCACCACCACAGAATCGTCGGCCGAGCCGACGGGTTCAGCGGTGCCGCAGACTCCGACCGCTTCCCCGTCGGAGTCCGCGGTTCCCTCCGAGTCCGCGGCGCAGAGCGCCACGGAGACGACGGTCCCCGCCACGTCGCCGGCCGTGGCTTCGTCGACCGAGGTCGCCACGACGCCGACGCCGGCCGCTTCCCCGGACGCTGCCGCATCCACGTCCTCGACGGTCGCCACCACGACCAAGCCGACGACGACCACCACCACCACCACCCCGGCACCCCGGTCCGCCGGGTAGGGCGCGAGCCGCACCGCTCACCGAGCGGTGCGGCCGCCCCGATCGTTGATCCGGTACGTCACTCGGATCTGTTGGGGACCGCGGTCGATGTGGAGTTCGGCGATGTCGGACGGGATCAACGCGGTGTCGTGCAGGACGGGGGTGCCGTCCTCGGTGACGTTCGTTCGGTGACTGAGCATGGCCGGGCTGTGTTCCGGGCGGGCGAGCAGTTCGGCTTCGGCGGTACCGAGCGTGGTGACGGTGATCGACTCGTTGGCCGACGCGACCGGGTAACCGTGTTGTGCGAGAACCTGATAGAGCGACGCGTCGACCAGTTCGTCCGGGGAGATGCCCGTGCTCCAGGGGATGTAGGAATGCTGGAGCACGGAAGGGTGCGTGTCGATCACGCGGTGACGCGTGACGACGAGCACCTGCTCGGTCGGCCCGAGCTGCAGGGCCCGCGCGACATCGGACGGTGGAGTCTCCCGCGACGACCCGAGGATGTGCGTCTCGACCTTGGCGCCCTGCGCCCGGAGATCGTCTGCGAATCCCGACAGGTGGAGCAGGTTGTAGGTGTACCGCTTGCTCGCCGGGAAAGTGCCCGCCCCGGGACGCGATTCGATCAGCCCGTCGTTCTCCAACAGTTGCAACGCCTGGCGGAGGGTCATGATCGTCACGCCGTAGGAGGCCGCGAGCTCGCGTTGCGGGGGCAGTGCGTCGTCCGCCTGCCATTCCCCGGTGTCGATCCTGGCCCGCAGGTCGTCGTAGATAGCCAGATACTTGGGCAGTCGAGAGTGCCTGGTCACGGAATTGCTGCCTCGTCGAGTCGTTGGCGGAAGGCTTGGACGGTTCCCATGATCGACGCCGCGCCGGCGCCCGCGAGCACCGGGTCCATCAGTGCCGACGCGACCACGACTCCGTCGGACTGCCGAGCCGCACGGGCGGCTCGTTCGGGCGTGTCGATGCCGAACCCGATCACGACCGGCAGGCCGTCGGTCGAGCGGAGGCGCTGCGCGAACGCCCATCCGTCCTCGCCGGCGGTCCGATACGTCCCTGTCGGCGCCATGGCGCCCATTGCATAGACGAATCCACCACTGGCTCCGACGATTCGCCGTGCCGTCTCCATCGGCGTGGACGGAGCCGACATCAGCACCGGGGACACACCCGCCGCCTCGGCCGCAGCGAGATAGTCCGCCGATTCCTCGAACGGCAGATCGGCGACGATGGATCCACTGATTCCGGCCGCCGCAATCGTGTCCAGGTACTGCCCGAGCCCGCGGGACACGAGGTGGTTGCTGTAGGTCATCGTGATCAGCGGCGCGGTCACGTCGGGAAGGTCGTCGAGGATGCGCTCCACCCGGGCGCCCTGCTCCAACGCGGTGACGGATGCACGCTGGATCACCGAACCGTCCAGCATCGGGTCCGAGAACGGCAGTCCGATCTCGACGGCGTCGGCGCCCCCGTCGATCATGGCCCGCACGAGATCGGCCCAGTCCGTTCGGATTCCGCCCATGACATAGCCGATCAGGCACTTCGAGCCGTTGTCGCGGACCTGGCGGAGGGTCGTCTCAAGCACGCTCACGGTCGAGTCTCCTGACTTGTTCGGCATCCTTGTCGCCGCGGCCGGACACGGTGACCAGCACAGTGGTGTCCGGGGCGAACTGTCGGTCGCGGGCGGCCTCCGCCACCCAGGCGAGCGCATGCGCGGATTCCAGTGCGGGGCAGATGCCTTCGAGCCGCGCGAGCTGCCCGGCGGCGGCGAGGACCTGATCGTCGGTGACGGTCACGTAGTCCGCGCGACCGAGTTCGGCGAGGTGGGCGTGTTCGGGTCCCAGCCCCGGATAGTCGAGACCGGCGGCGACGGAATGCGCCTCGAGTACCTGGCCGGCATCGTCCTGCAGATACAGCGACATCGAGCCGTGCAGCACGCCCAGGGTGCCGTCGGTGGCACCGGCACCGCCCGCACCCTCGACGCCGACCAGCCGCGCGTCCGACGACGCGAACCCGGCGAAGGTGCCTGCCGCGTTCGATCCACCGCCGACGCAGGCCACGACGACGTCGGGGGTGCCGCCGCCGAGCAACTGCGCGCACTGCGCCGCGGCCTCGATCCCGATCACGGACTGGAACTCGCGGACGATCCACGGGTAGGGGTGCGGCCCCAGCACCGAGCCGAGGCAGTAGTGGCTCTCGTCCGCCCGGGTCACCCAGTACCGAAAGGCCTCGCTGGTGGCGTCTTTCAATGTCCTGGCGCCGGATCGGACCGGAATCACCTGCGCACCGAGCGTTTCCATCCGGTAGACGTTCAGCTCTTGCCGGGCCATGTCGACCTCGCCCATGTATACGGTGCACTTCATGCCGAACAGTGCTGCGGCCGTGGCAGTCGCGACACCGTGCTGACCGGCGCCGGTCTCCGCCACGAGTTCACGCCTGCCCATCCGTCGAGCGAGGAGTGCCTGACCCAGCGCATTGTTCAGCTTGTGGCTGCCGGTGTGGTTGAGATCCTCGCGCTTGAGCAGGACGCGGACGCCGAGTTCCTCGGACAGTCGTCGCGCCCGCATGACCGGCGTCGGTCGCCCGCAGTACTCGGCCAGCAGTGAACCGAGCTCCGCCCGGAACTCCGGGTCGGCCCACGCGTCACGGAAGCCTGCTTCGACTGCTCGACACGCAGGCACGAGCGCCTCGGGGACGTAGCGCCCACCGAAGCGGCCGAACCTTCCGGACGGTCCGGGGTCCCCCCATCAGTGTCGTAGCCGTCGCACCCACCTCCGATTTCCATAATCGTTCTAGTGTTCTAGAACAATTTAGCACGGGGTGAGATCGGGTCCCGCCGCACCGGACACCGCGGACGGTGCCGAGCGGTCACCGATCCACTGCGGTGGCGAGCGAACCGTCCGGCGGCGACACCACCGCCGGGTTCCGCCCCGACAGCAGATCGAGCACCGCCTTGGGTCGCGCCAGCCACTCCCGCGCGTAGTTCCGCACGACGGCGAGCCGGTTGCACTCGCACTCGGCCTCTACGCCGTCGGTGTCGATGCCGGCGTCGCGGCACAGCGCCACCGCGCGGGACACGTGTAGGCCCTGGCTGACGATGAGTGCCTTCGTCACCCCGTACGTCCGCACCGCCCGCGCGCAGGTGTCGTACGTGTCGAGGCCGTAGCCGTCGCCCACGATCCGCGCGGGATCGACACCGGCGTCCACGAGGTACTCGGTCATGGCCGCGATCTCGTTGCCGGAGCGGCCGTTCGCGTCACCGGACACAAGGACGGCGCGGGCCCTGCCGTCCTCCATCAGTCGGACGGCGGCGTCGAGCCGTCCGGCCAGGAACTTCATCGGTTTCCCGTCCCGGACCTGCGAGCCGAGGACGATCACGACGGGCGCGTCCGGCGCGTCGCGGACGTCGTACATGTGCCCGGACGCGGCGACCGCCACCCACCCCGCGGACCCCAGCACGAGCACACCGGCCATCGCGACCAGTACCGCCGACCAGCCGACGAGGCGCCCGACGATCCGCCGCATGTTCCACCCTCCGAGTTCCCGGCCTCGACCCGCTGCCGACCGCCCCCGGACGATCCTCTCGAGGAGGGATCATCTTTCCGGGCAGACACGCCCGCCGGACGCTCAGTCGAACAGCAGCACGGGCTTCAACACGCTTCCGTCCCTGATGCCCTGCGCGGCGTCGTTGATGTCCTCGAACCGGTAGTACTCGACGAGCTTGTCCAGCGGGAAGCGTCCCTGCTCGATCAGCTTCACCAGGGCGGGGAGAAACACCTGCGGCACCGAATCACCCTCGGTGACACCGATGAAACGTCGACCGTTCAGCAGGTAGTTGACGTCGACGGGGACCGTCGCGCCGGCCGCCGGGGCGCCGATGGCCGCCACCGTGCCCAGCGGCGCGAGGCAGTTGATCGCGGTCTCGAGCACCTGCACGTTGCCGGTGGCGTCGATCGCGTAGTCGATGCCCAGTCCCCCGCTGATCCGGTCGAGTTCGGCGGCCGGATCCGCCACCTTCGAGTTGATCACGTCCGTCGCGCCCAGTTCCCGGGCCAGCTCGAGCCGTGACGGCACGATGTCGACGGCGACGATTCGCTCGGCGCCGGTGAGGGCTGCCGCCATGACGGCAGCCATTCCCACCGCACCCACCCCGAAAACGGCCAGAGTAGAGCCGGGTTCGGGTGTGAGGATGTTGAGTACGGCCCCGGCGCCGGTCTGGATTCCGCAACCCAGCGGCGCCAGCAGGCCCAGGTCCGCCGAATCGGAGACCTTGGTGACGCCGCGTTCGTCGGCCAACGCGTATGTGGAGAAAGAGGATTGGGCGAAGAAGTGCCCGTTGATCTCCTCGTCGCCGCGCCGGACCGTGGTGCTGCCGTCGGCGCGCCGTCCGCCGACGAGGTTGCGCGGCAGGAACTCCTGGCAGTACGCGGGGTGTGCCGTGCGGCAGTTGCGGCATTCGCCGCAGCTGGTGAACGACAGCAGCACCTTGTCGCCCGGCTTGACGCTGGTGACCGCGCTGCCCACCTCTTCGACGATCCCGGCACCCTCGTGTCCCAGCACCCCGGGGAGCGGGAAGGGGATGTGCCCGGCCTGGACACCCAGGTCGGTGCCGCAGACCCCGGCGGCGACGATCCGGACCAGGACCTCGTCGGCCCGGGGAGCGTCGAGGGTGACCTCGCCGATCGTGAAGGGTTCACCGATGCCGTCGACAATGGCGGCGCGAGCTGTGTTGACCATGTTGTGCTCCTGCGGATTCGGCGGATCAGAACGGGTAGATCGGCAGCGCGCTCTGCGCCGTCACCCACTGCGTCTCGGTGAAGGCGTCGAGGTTGGCGCCGATACCGCCGACGCGGCCGCCGTTGCCGGACGATGCGAGTCCGCCGAACGGGACGACGGCCTCGTCGCCGACCGTCTGATCGTTGACGTGGACCAGGCCGGTGGGGATCTGCTGGGCGATCTCGAGGCCCTTCATCGCATCGCCGGTCAGGATTCCCAGGGACAGTGCGTATTCCGAGTCGTTGGCGACGGCCACGGCTTCTTCGACGGTCGCGAAGGAGGTGACGGGGGCGACGGGGCCGAAGACCTCGTTGACGAAGGCGGGCGCCGTCCGCGGGGTGTCGGCGAGGACCGTCGGACGGTAGAAGAGGTCCTCGTAGGTTCCGCCGGCCGCCAGCCGTGCTCCGGCCGCGATGCTGTCCGACACGAGGGCGTGGATCTGATCACGTTGCCGCGCATCGATCATCGGCCCCATCGCCACCTCGCCGGTGAACGGATCTCCGACGGGCAGCCGCTCGGCGTGTTCGGCGAGCAGTGCGGTGTAGTCACCGACGATGCTCTCGTGCACCAGCTGTCGGCCGGTGGCCATGCAGATCTGTCCCTGATGCATGTACGAGCCGAAGGCGCCCACCGAGACGGCCTTCTCCAGGTCGACGTCGTCCATGACGATGAGGGCATTGTTGCCGCCGAGTTCCAGGTGGGCGCGCTTGAGGTGGCGGCCCGCCAGTTCACCGACCGCGCGTCCGGCACGCGTCGAACCGGTGAACGCGATGACGCGCACGCTGGGGTGGACCACGACCGCCTCGCCGGCGTCCGCACCACCGGGCAGCATGCTGAGGACACCGGCCGGGAGCCCGGCCTCCTCGAAGATCCGGGCCAGGACGACGCCACCGCAGATCGCGGTGCGCGGGTCCGGCTTGAGGATCACCGAGTTGCCCAGGGCGAGTGCCGGCGCGACGGCGCGGATCGACAGGATCAGCGGGAAGTTGAACGGGGCGATGACACCGACGGTGCCCACCGGGACGCGGCGCGAGAAGCTCAGCCGCGGCTGCTCGGAGCGCAGCACCTCGCCGACGGGATGCGCCGCGAGCGCCGCCGCATTGTAGCACTCCTCGGCGGCGGTGTGCGTCTCGGTCTCGGCCTTCGCCCGGATGCTGCCGCCTTCGCGGACGATCCACTCGCCGATCTCCTCGGCGTACTGCTCGAACAGCTGCCCGGCTCGACGGAGGACGGCCGCGCGCTCGGTGTACGGACGCGCGGCCCAGGCCTTCTGTGCCGCCGTGGCGCCGGTGGCGGCCGCCGCGACATCGTCGGGGGTGGCCGTCCCGACGGTGGTGAGTTGCTTCCCGGTCGCGGGTTCGACCACGACACGGTCCTCACCGCCGCCGGCCACCCATTCGCCGGTGAAGATTCGGGATTCCCACACCGGCTTGTTCAACAGACTCGTCACGGTCGCTCCTCGCAGTCGCAGCACATGGATGCCTTCCACGTTGCCGGGCCGCGATGTCGCCCACGACCGGTCTTTCACTGACCGAAAGACGTATTTCAGTTCTGCGGGGTGGGCGCCTCCGTGACGGTGACGAGTCCGCCGTGGGTGGACTCGTCGAACGCCATCAGTGCGACCGACAGGTGCAGGGGTTTCCAGTCCCCGTCGAGTCCGCGGAACCGCAGGATGCCTTCGACCTTCCGGTAGGCGAGATCCTTGGCCATCTTCTGCGCGAGCGGCACATCGGACGGATGCATGGCGGGCTCCGGCTCCCCGACGGCATTTTCCCAGGCCACCCCCGGCATCGGCTCGCTGCGCCACTTGATGAGCGCGAGGCGTTTCAGGTCGACGTAGGCGAGGTATTCGCCGGGCGTCAGCACGGCGTCGAGCACCCGATGCTCGAGGATGACCGGTGGCGGCGCGGCCGGGACCTCGCCTGCCGGGCCGATGTCGTGGGTGATCCCGCGAAGGATGACCTCGCGCCGTTCCCCGGCAGGATCGGGCTTCTCCTCGAGCATCCGGCACGAGAAGTGTGCGGCGCGTTCCTCGTCGTCGTCGCGGCGTACCTTCCACACCGCCTGGTGCTCCGTGCCCGGTTCCGACTGCACGATCTTGGCCAGCGCCTCGCCCTCGTCGCGGTTCGTCACCAGCCGGGTGAAGGCGCCCGCCAGCGCGGCCTCGCTGCGACGGTCCTCGGGTGCGACGCCGTACAGGTCGAAGAGGTCGTCGCTGCCGCTGGCCTTGCCTGCCGTCAGATTGAAGTGCCACGCGCCCGCCGGGTCCCGCGGCGGTGGTGCCTCGTCGGTGTCTCCCCGCCAGAAGTAGACGCCGTGGAGGCGGGACTCGGAATTGAGCAGCGGCTCCGCGAGGATGCGTTTGCGGCCGTCCTCCGACTCCCGGTCGATCCGCCGATGCTCGGGGTCGGCCATGATCTCGAGCAGAGCGTTCTGCACGTCGTCGAGGGCCCTGTTCGGTTGGCTCCGTCGGCCCTTGAAGTGCCGGCCCAGCGGCACGAAGGGTTTCGGGGACGACCCCACCCCGATCAGTGACGGCTCCTGTCCGCCGAAGGTGCTGATCAGCAGCCAATCCGTGGTCATTTCCGCAGCCCCCGACGCTTCGCGGCCGGCAGCAACCACTGGTACGCCGGACCCAGGATCCGGGTCACCGCGTCCACCACCTTCGCGTCCGGGCCGACGAGCACCCGCGCACGCCCCTGTTCGACACCCCGCAGAATCGTGCGCGCGGCCACGGCGGGGTCGGTGCGAGCGATTCGCCGATCGAACGAGTCGGCGACCTCGCGAACGTCCACCCCGGCGGCGGCGCTCGCGGTCCGCGCGATGCCGGTCCGGACGCCACCCGGGTACACGCACGTCACCTTCACCGAATGGCCGCCGAGTTCCATCTCCTGACGCAGCGACTCCGTGAACCCGCGGACCGCGAACTTCGCGGCGTTGTAGGCGGAGTACCCGGGCGCCGCCATCAACCCGAATGCCGAGGACAGATTCACCACATGACCGCGGTCCGACTCGACCACGTACGGGAGGAACGCCTTCGTGCCGTTGACGACGCCCCAGAAGTCGACGTCCATCACCCGTTCGATGTCGGCGTAGTCCGAAGCCAGAACCTCACCGGTGTATAGGATTCCGGCATTGTTGATCACGATGTCGACACCACCGAAGCGGCTCGCGGTCTCGGCGGCGAAGGCGTGGACCGCGGCCCGATCGGTGACATCGACAACCGACGCGGATACCCGGGCCCCGGCCCGGTCGCACAGGTCCGCAGTCTCCTTCAACGGACCTTCGGCGTCCCCGGACAGGGCCAACACCGCACCCCCGTCGGCCAACCTGGTCGACAATTCGCGACCGATTCCCGAACCGGCTCCCGTCACGGCCACGACGCGACGATCGAAGTACCCCAAAGAACTTCCCCTCTGTTCTGTTGAACTAGCGCTCCCAGTTCCTTACCAGAACGGCACGTAGCCGGCATCTCGAGGCGATCCGGCCGGAGGCACCGGAACGGTGGGGTTCCACCGGTAGATGCGACCACCGGGCGGGCCTGCCTGAGTCGGGGGTCAGACTGCCCACCCGGTGGTCACTGCGACGCGGCACACCCGCCGTGAAGCGGACGGGATCGGCCGAGCCGGGTTCGTGGGATAACGCCTGCGCGCACCGTATGGGGCCGGGCGTCGTCGGGTCCCGGCACGGGAGCAACGATCGCCACACGCGCATGCGTCAATGTGACAGCGCTACAAGCAGACCCGATATCGACAGGGTTGCAGGAAGCCCCGTGAGGGGCGCGCAGGTGCACTGTAAGCCAGCCGGTGACGGGGATGCAACCTCGAGCTGGCGTGTCGGAGACCCGGATTCTGGGCCCGGGCGGTGGCATCGGGATGGATCCGACGCCACCGCCCGGCCGTGGTCCGCCAGGTCGGGGGTCCGGAGGGCCACGGTATCGCCGCCCGGCCGGCCGAGCGACAACTCGAACGCTAGTGCCGGTTCGTTCGACGGCGTAGGGGGATTTGCCCCGTGCCGGGTGAGTCCCCCACGGGGGCCGCCCCGGAAGGGGGTTTGGCGCGATCCCGCTCGGGGACGCCCCTCAGCGGTCCCGGGGCGCGGAATCCGATTCGGGCGCGAGAGTGAAGTAGTTCTCCTCCTCCTGCACGAAGTGCAGCTGCAGCAGCGCGTGCAGCCCGTACAGGCAGGCGAGGAGGTCGTCGACCTGATCGGGGTCGATCCGGCCGGCCGCATCGGCGCGGGTGAGGTGGGTGCGCAGGCGTCGCGCGAGCCGGTCGATCTCGGCATGCATGCGGCTCATCGTCGCGGTCGCCTCTGCTGTGCCCAGCGGGGTGGCGAGCGCCGGGTACAGTTCGCGGTCCTCCGCCTGCTCGTGCGGGAGCAGCGTGCCGAACAGGAAGGTGTCGACCCGACGCAGGGCGGGATATGCGGCCGCGAGGTTGCCACCGACGAGTAGTTGCGCCGTGTCGCGCAGGATGGCCAGCTGGTCGCGCAGTTCGTCGTGCTCGGCCGAGAACCGGTGCAGCATTGCCTCGGTGTCGTCGGGAAGGAGAATCTCCTGGTTCCGGTCGCCCCGCAGCGCGCGTAATGCGTTGAGGATCACGGCCACGTCGATACACTCCTGCAGCAGCGCACCCGCCGCGGGCGGCAGGAATCCGAACGCGGCAAATCCCATGGCCACCAACGACAGCCCCATCCCCACTGCCGCGCTCTGCACGGCGATGCGCCGGGAGCGGCGGGCGATGGCCATCGCATCGGCCAGGCGGTCGAGTCGATCGGTGGTGAGCACGACGTCCGCGGCCTCCGACGTTGCCGTCGAGCCCCGCGCCCCCATCGCGACGCCGACGGTGGCGGCCGCGAGGGCCGGGGCGTCGTTGACGCCGTCGCCGACCATGACGGTCACCGCCGATGCCCGCTCCGCCCGGACCCCGGCCACCTTGTCGGCGGGTGTCTGTTCGGCGTGGACGGCGTCCAGACCGAGGACCGAGCCGATCTCCTCCGCGGGTTCGCGCCGATCCCCGGTGAGCATGACGAGCCGGTTCAGTCCGGCCGAGCGCAGGCGCCGCAGGGTGCGGGACGCGTCCCGGCGGACGGGATCAACCAGCAGGACGGCGCCCGCGAGATCGCCGTCGACGGTGACCCAGGCAACCGCTGCGCCGTCGAGCACGGCCCGACTGTGGGCGGCACGTGCCCACGCCGGTGCATCGTCGGGCAAGCTGAGGGTGCCGACGGTGACCCGTCGGCCGTCGACGGTCGCGCTCACGCCGGTCCCGGCCTCCTCCGCCACGTCGGTGGGCAATGTCAGTGCGAGCCCGCGCATCTTCGCTTCCTGCACGATGGCGTCGGCCAGTACGTGCGGTGACAGTTGGTCGGCGGACGCGGCCAGTTGCAACACGTCGGTGGCATCGCCGCCGGGCGCGATGAGCACGTCCGTGCCGGTGGGGCGACCGGTGGTAAGGGTTCCGGTCTTGTCCATCACCAGTGTGGTGGCATGTCCGAGGTTCTCGAGGGCGCCGCCGCTGCGAATCACCACACCCAGACGGGACGCTCGGGACAGTCCGGAGACGATCGCGACGGGCGCGGCCAGTAGCAGTGGACACGGCGTCGCGACCACCAGCACCGCGACAGCGCGGGTGGCCGAACCGCTGAACAGCCAGGCGGAACCCGCGATTGCGAGCGCGAGCGGCAGGAACCAGGCCGCGATGCGGTCGGCCACCCGTACGACGGGGGCGCTCTCGGCGGCGGCGTCGCGGGCCAGGCGGACGATGCCGGCGTAGGTGCTCTGGTCGGCGGTCGTGTGCGCCTGCATCTCGAAAGCGGTTCCTGCATTGACGATTCCGCTCCGCACCGCCTCGCCGCGACGCCGCTCGACGGCGAGCGGTTCTCCGGTGAGGACGGATTCGTCGAGCACGGCGGAACCGGACGTGATCCACCCGTCGACGGGCACCACCTCCCCCGGTCCGACCACCAGGTTGTCGTCGGCGAGGACGTCGTCGAGTGGGATCGCCTCGACGTGGTCGCCGGTTCGTCGGCGGGCGGTGCGGGGCGCGTGGTCGAGCAGCGATCGCAGATCCTTCGTGGCGCGGCGTTCGGCGGCGGCATCGAGCGCCTGCCCCGTCGCGAGCATGACGCTGATCAGCGCGCCCGCGAGATACTCGCCGACCAGCAGCGTGCCGATCAGGGACAACACCGCGAGTAGGTCTACGCCCATCCGCCCCCGTCGGAGCGCGTCGATCACCCACCAGGCAGCGGGCGCGATCGCGATTACTGTCCCGGCGATCCAACACTTGTCGGCCACGTTGTCGGCACCGAGCAGCCACGCGATCGCGCCGGCGATCAGCGCGGTGAGGGTGACCGCCAGTAGCGCGAATTCCTTGAGGCGGTGCACACGTTCGCGTCGCCGGGACGGTGCCTCGGACGCCGTATCCACCATGACGCTCCCATGTCCTCGCGGGTGCCGTCTCGAGCGTACCGCGCCGGGTGCGGGATCTCCCGTGTCGAAGGCGGCTCCGGGCCGCCGAACCCCGGTACCGTGACGTCCCTGCCCGATATTCGACTTTCTACCTTTCGAGAAGGAAGCCATGAAGACCGAGATAAGTTGTGGGCCCGCGTTCGCGTTCGCCGAGATCAGTGTCCCCGCCGGTGGATCGGTCCGCGTCGAGGCCGGGGCGATGGCGATGATGCGGGGTGACATCGCGATCACCACGTCGACGCGGGGCGGCTTCCTGAAGGGGCTCCGCCGCTCCCTGGGCGGCTCGAGCTTCTTCGTCAACGACTTCAGCAGTGAACGGGGTGGTGTCGTGGGCGTCGCCGGCGCACTCCCGGGCGACCTGGTCGAAACCACCGTCGACGAAGGGACCGCGCTGCTCGTCCAGTCCGGCTGCTGGCTCGCCTCCGACGCGACCGTCGACGTCGACTCCAAATGGGGCGGCAGCAAGGGGTTCTTCAGCGGCGCGGGGCTCGTTCTGTTGCGGTGCAGCGGAAACGGCGAGATCCTGCTGTCCAGCTACGGCGCCATCCGGTCGGTGACGCTCGCGGCGGGGGAGACGATGACACTCGACTCCGGTCACGTCGTCGCGTTCGACGAGACCGTCCAGTACCGCATCCGCAAGGCCGGTGGGTGGAAGTCGATGATTCTCGGTGGCGAGGGCATCGTCACCGAGTTCACCGGTCCGGGTCGGGTCTGGATGCAGACCCGTAGCGCGACGGACCTGGTCGACTGGCTCCGGGCCCGGATGCCGTCGAGCACCACGACCACCAGTAGCAGTAACAGCAACTGAGGGTGAGGGTCAGTCGGGGCTGACGAGATCATCGTCCGATCTCGTCGGCGTCGGCTCGACCCGCGAGAACGTCAGGGTGCCGTCGTCGATCGGGGTGTCCCGAAGCGCGACGACGTCCTTGTAGTAGTCCATCGGCAGGCTCCACGGCTCCTTGGTGCCGGTCCGCGGAAACAGGTCCAGGCCCCGCTGGATATACCCGGACGTGAAGTCGAACTGGGGCCGGGTCTCGATGGCCGGTTCCGTATTGTGCGCGACGACAATCTGGGCACCCCGCCGATCCATCTCGTCGAGCAGTCGGCACAGGTAGTCGGCGACCAGATCGAGCTTGAGTGTCCACGGCCCGTTGAGGTAGCCGAAGGCGAACGAGAAATTGGGAACGTCCGAGAGCATCGTGCCTTTGAACGTGAGCCGCTTCGTGATGTCGATCGGTTCGCCGTCCAGGTGGATCTCGATGCCGCCGAGGATGAGCAGGTCGAGTCCGGTTGCGGTGATGATGATGTCCGCGTCGAGATTCTTCCCGGACACCAGCGCGATGCCGTTCTCGGTGAACGTCTCGATGGTGTCGGTGACCACCGAAGCCTTGCCCCTGGAGATCGTCTTGAACAGGTCGCCGCCGGGGACGACGCACAGGCGCTGGTACCACGGATCGTAGGTGGGGTTGAAGTGGGTGTCGACGTCGAAACCGGACGGTAGGAGCCGGACATTGAGCCGGCGGATGATCGCCCGCGCCTGTTTGGGGAAGCGGCGGGCGAGCTTGTAGATCCGGAAGTTCAGCATGGTGTTCTTCTTGCGGGCCAGCCGGTAGCCCCGCTCGTCTCCCAGCACCCGGCGAAGCATGCTGGACACCGTGTCCTCTTCGGGGAGCGGGATGACGTAGGACGGCGAGCGCTGCAGCATCGTGACGTGCGCGGTGGCATCGGCCATCGCCGGGATCAGGGTGACGGCGGTGGCCCCGGAACCGATCACCACCACCCGCTTGCCGGCGTAGTCGAGGTCTTCGGGCCAGGCCTGCGGATGCACGATCCGGCCGGTGAACCGGTCGGCACCGGGAAACACCGGTGTGTAGCCCCGGTCGTAGTTGTAGTAGCCGCTGGCGCAGAAGAACCAGTCGGCCGTGAATGTCACGATCTCGCCGGTGTCGTCGCGCCGTGCGGTGACCGTCCAGCGGGCGTCCGTCGACGACCAGTCGGCACGGATCACCTTGTGGCCGTAGCAGATATGACGTTCCACGTCGTACTCGCGTGCGGTGTCGCGGATGTAGTCGAGGATGTCTGCCGCGGGTGCCAGCGCCGCGCGGCCCTTCCACGGCTTGAAGTCGTACCCGTAGGTCTGGATATCGGAGTCGGAGCGGACACCCGGGTACCTGAACAGGTCCCACGTGCCGCCGGACACGGCGCGGGCCTCGAGGATCGCGAAGGTGCGGTCCGGCTGTGTCCGATGGAGTCGGCTGGCGACGCCGATTCCCGACAGCCCGGCGCCGACGATGAGGACGTCGACGTGTTCGGGTGCGGTGCCGCGGCTCGTCGCGGAACCGGTGGGGCGTTCGGGGCCCATGGGTCCTCCCGATGCTGGCACTGGTGAAACCACGTCTGTAATGCACCGTAGCCCGACAGTCGCGCGGTGTGCCAGCAAAATCCGCGGTCCGATTCACTCGACGCGGTGCCGGGCGCGGCGAACAATGGTGTCCACGTCGACCACACCGACGCCCGGCCGAGGAGGCACGACACATGACCGAGACACCGGAGATCGATCCCGCCGCGACGCCCAGTGGAACGGGCTGCGCCGAGTGCGACGCGGCCGGCGGGTGGTGGTTCCACCTGCGCCGCTGCGCCGCCTGCGGGCACGTCGGCTGCTGCGACTCCTCCCCCGCGCAGCACGCGAGCGCGCACGCGGCGGCGTCCGGACACCCGATCATCCGGAGCTTCGAGCCCGGTGAGGACTGGTTCTGGGACTACCGGACGCAGGGCTTCGCCGAGGGTCCGGAACTGGCTCCGCCGCAGAGCCATCCGAGCGAACAGACGGTTCCGGGACCACGCGAGCGGGTACCGGAGGACTGGGCGGACCGCCTGCACTGAGATCGGACGAAATCCGGCCGGCTCGCGACCTTCGTAGAATCGGCGGGGTGATCGAGATCCCCGACGCGCTGGTCGCGGCGCAGTACAAGCACGGCGAACGGCGCTTGGCGGACGAACAGTTCGCCATTGCGCGAATGCTGTTGGCGCGCTGAGTCCGTCCGTGCTCAGTCCTGCTACAGCCGCGTCGGCCCGCACCGTGGGGTGCGGGCCGACGCGGAGAACTGTGTCAGCTGAGCTTGGCGATCAGGTCGGCGCGCTGACGGGCGCCCAGGCCGGAGACACGTCGAGTCTCGGCGATGCCGACGGACTCGGCGATGTCGCGGGCCTTGATCTTCCCCACCTTGGGCAGGGATTCGAGCAGGTAGAGCACCTTCGTCTTACCGACGAGTTCGTCGGTATCCGCCTTGTCGAGAACTTCCACCAGGGTGAGCTTGCCCGACTTGAGATCTTCTCTCAGTTCGGACCGCGCCTTGCGGGACGCGGCAGCCTTCTCCAGTGCTGCAGCGCGCTGTTCGGGGGTCAAGGTGGGCAATGCCATTGATGTGCCTCTCTCTCACGGAACCCGGATGAAGTTCAGGCTAGAACGGGAATCGCCGCAGCGCGCGTCAAGTGGGCCCCGCGTGTCGAAAAGCCGTGGCTATTCGTCTCATTTGCCCTTCCACAACGGCTTTCGCTTCTCGAGAAACGCGCTCATACCCTCCTGTGCGTCGCAGGTGACCGCGTTGGTGGCCATCGTCTCGGCCATCAGTTCGTACGCCTCGTCCTGCGGCAGGTCGATCTGCCGGTAGAACGCCTGCTTGCCGATGGCGAGGGTCAGCGGGCTGGATTCGGCGATCTTCGAGGCCAGGTCCCGCACCCGAGACTGCAGTTCGTCGGGTGCGACCACGACGTTCACCAGGCCCCAGTCGGCGGCGGTGTCGGCGTCGATCGTCTCGCCGGTGAGCAGCATCTGCATCGCGCGCTTGCGGCCCACCGATCGGCTGAGCGCAACCATGGGGGTGGAACAGAACAGCCCGATCCGCACACCCGGGGTTCCGAACACCGCGTTCGACGACGCCACCACCAGATCGCACGACGCGGCCAGTTGGCAGCCGGCAGCGATCGCCGGTCCCTGCACCGCGGCGATCACCGGCTGCGGAATCGCCTGCAGGGTGTCCATCATCGCCGTGCACACCTCGAAGACCTCCCGCTCGTCCTCGAGGGTACGGTCGATCATCTCGGACAGGTCGTGTCCGGCGGAAAACGCCGGGCCGAC
Source organism: Rhodococcus sp. TAF43 (assembly GCF_052113525.1). NCBI lineage: Bacteria > Bacillati > Actinomycetota > Actinomycetes > Mycobacteriales > Nocardiaceae > Rhodococcus > Rhodococcus sp. TAF43. The sequence goes on along the minus strand of NZ_JBFRDL010000062.1, from coordinate 1,779 downwards.
CGCACTCAACACGACCGCCCGGACGGTATCGTCGTCGGCCATCTCCCGCAGTGCTGCGGTGACCTGTCGCATCATGTTGGTGGACAGTGGATTCCGTTGGTCCGGCTGATCCAGCACAATGGTGCCGATGCCGGTTTCCGGGTCTATCTCGATTCTGACGACGTCGTTCATCGTGCCTCTCCGTCATATCGGGTCGCAATGCCCGATGCTACCCGGAAAGGCCGCATCGAGCCCGGCCACGCGGCGAGGCTCCGGCGCGAATCGATGAATCAGCCCTCGATCGCGGACTTGATCCGTAAGGCGAAGTCGGGAGCGTCCTTTCGTGCCGCCCGCAGCGCGAGGGGCGCGATGAGCTTGCCGATCCCGTGCCCCTCCAGCACGTTGAAGACCGTCAGCTTCGTCCCGCCTCCGTTGGGTTCGAGGTCGTATCCACCCTCCACCGCGGTGACGGAGTTCTTGGACCGCTCCGCCCAGCGCAGTCGTCGCGGCGGCTCGAACTCGGTGAGTTCGAACTCGCGCTGACTGGTCATCCCGGCGTCCTTGACCGTGCTGACGAAGACGGTGCCGACGCCCGGCGGGCCGTCGGTCGGCTGCTCGATCTTCTGCACCCGAGGGCTGAACTTCGGATCGTTGACGCCGACGGCGAGGAACTGGAACACCTCGTCGATGGGACGGTCGACCACGGTCGTTCCTTCGAAACGTCTCGACATGTCGTAACCCCGTTCGGTGTGGTTACCCGGAGATGAGTCGAACTCTACTCGCGGCTGGCAGGATCGGGGCGTGAGTACTGCGAACCTGACCCGTGCCGAGACCGCCGCGCGTTCGGCAGCCGTGACCGTCCTTTCCTACCGCGTCGAACTCGACATATCCGGTGCGCCTGACAATTCCGAGCCGGGCTTCGCGACGTCGACGACCGTCGAGTTCGACTCCGGCACGTCCGAGACGTGGATCGACTTCCTCGGTCCCGAGGTTCGATCGGTGACCGTCAACGGCGAAGCCGTGGACATCGAGTTCGACGGTGCCCGTATCGCTCTGCGTGGATTGCGTGCATCGAACACCGTGGTGATCGCCGCGGTCGGCGCGTACAGCCGGTCCGGGGAGGGGCTGCACCGATTCCACGACCCCGTCGACGGCCGGACCTACCTGTACACACAGTACGAGCCGTCGGACGCGCGACGCGTGTTCGCGTGCTTCGAGCAGCCGGACATGAAGGCGCCGTTCACGTTTGTCGTCACCGCCCCCGCGGGTTGGGAGGTGGTGTCCAACCGCCCGGCGGCACTCCACCACGTCGACGACACCCGTCAGGTCGTCGAGTTCTCCCCCACACTGCCCATCTCCACGTACATCACCGCGATCGTCGCGGGTCCGTATCATCGTGTCGAATCCATCTGGAGCCGAGACGATCTCACCGTCCCGATCGGGGTGCTGTGCCGGGCGTCGCTGGCGCAGTACCTCGACGCCGACGCGATCGTCGAGGTGACGAAGCAGGGGCTGGACTTCTTCGCCGAACACTTCGACTATCCGTATCCGTGGGGCAAGTACGACCAGGTGTTCGTGCCCGAATACAACCTGGGCGCGATGGAGAATCCCGGCTGCGTCACGTTCACGGAGGCCTACGTCTTCCGCGGCGCCGCAACGGCCGCGCAGTACGAGGGCCGGGCCAACACGATCCTGCACGAGATGGCCCACATGTGGTTCGGCGATCTGGTGACGATGGTGTGGTGGGACGACCTGTGGCTCAAGGAGTCGTTCGCCGACTTCATGGGCGCCCTCGCGAGC